>JBLHJZ010000287.1:0-6550 GCA_047619515.1 Saprospiraceae bacterium
AGAGGTATTTCTAACCAATTGGGTCTATAATGGCTTTAATAAGAAGGATACTTTTAAATTCCTTAACCAGGTAGAGTTTTCTCAGTATGCCCGATTAAATCTCGATCTAAGGAGATATATTAGCTTAAGAAAGAAAGGAGTATTTGCCTATAAGGTAGCTTTTGGAATCGCACGTCCCTTTGGCTTTTCAGATGATGTACCTTATGTAAAGCAGTTTTACGGCGGTGGGCCCTATGGCAACCGCGCATGGCGAATCCGCGAACTGGGCCCGGGAGCTTATTATGATGAAGCTGCCGATGATGAAATATTTTATCAGACCGGTGATTTGAGCTTAAATTTTAATGCAGAAATTCGTTTCAATATTTTTGGCGGGCTCAATGGTGCTTTTTTCATTGATGCTGGCAATGTATGGACGGTCGGTTTTGATGAAGATCGTCCCGGCTCGCAGTTTTTATTAAAAGCTAATCCTGATGTCCCAGAGACTTCAGCCTTTTACAAGCAAATTGGTGTAGGAACCGGTATAGGTATCCGATATGATTTTTCTTACTTTGTATTGGGGATTGATCTCGGTATAAAAGCCCGAAACCCTTATCCTGATGCTGATGCTGAAGGTCGTAACTGGCTGCTACACCGTTGGGACAAATTGCAGCTCAAAGATGTCAATCCGAATTTATTGATTGGATTTCCGTTTTGATAAGGGGTGAAGAGTGAGGGGGTGAGAGGTGAGAGGGGAACTCGGAGCCCTTGTCACCTCTCACCCCCTCACTTCTCACTTCTGAAAAGGCTTTTCCTTCCATATTTGCTGCAGATCGGGCATACTTTCGGATCATGGGCTCGTGCCGAACAATACTCCCGGCCGAAGAAAATAATCTGCAGGTGCAATTTATTCCAAGTCTCCCTGGGAAATAGGCGCTTTAGGTCAGCTTCGGTTTTTACGACATTTTTACCGGTACTCAAAGTCCAACGAAAAGCTAGCCGATGAATATGCGTATCCACCGGAAAGGCAGGTACACCGAAAGCCTGAGACATCACCACCGATGCCGTCTTATGCCCTACCCCCGGCAATTCTTCTAAGCCTTCAAAACTCTGGGGAACTGCCCCATTATATTTTTCGATCAAAATTCCGGACAGGTCATATATTGCTTTAGACTTTCGGGGCGACAAGCCACAAGGCCGGATGATGGCTCTGATTTCTTCGACATCCAGTTTGATCATATCAAATGGATTATCGGCTTTTTCAAAAAGGAAAGGCGTCACTTTATTCACTCTTACATCGGTGCATTGGGCGGAGAGGAGGACAGCGATTAGTAGCGTGTAGGGGTCATCGTGCTCAAGTGGAATGGGGGTAGTTGGATATAATTCGTCCAGTATTTTTGCAATGTCGTTTGCTTTCTCTTGTTTGGTCATTATTTTCAATTTGAAAACGCAAGTTACTAAATTGCTGGAGTTATGAACGCAAGTCAAGTTCAAGCTCAAGAATCAAGTTCAAACGGATACCCAACCACACCGTAAGGTCACCCTAATGTGTTCTAATGTGATAGAAAAAAGAAGAAGGAAGGTAAGTTTGCAAATCTATTTTGTAGAAAAGATAAAAACACATAAGGGCACATAAGTAGATTCACATAAGGCCGCTCTCTAGTCAATAATAATGCGAGCCAGGAACACATTCAATGCAAGTAGTAAACTTGCTTAAGTTGTGACGCAAGTTGCAAACTTGCTTTAGCTTAGATTTTTCAAAAACGCCAGGGTATCCACGCCGTCTGCATAATCACTAATCGCCGGTGCTTGTGCTTTCCCAAAAGGGATCACAGGTAGTCCATCCATCGGATTACTGACGATACATTGGATTTCCTCTTTGACAGAATCGAGTTTTGATTTTAAGTCATTTTCATCTTTATAATACTCATAATGTAGTTGTGCAATCCGGGATTGTAAGGGCTGGCCTTCGGTCATCAGGATACAACCATTGGATTTATGAGCCACACTGTTTAAAATCAAGAGCGTATAATTATAATCGAAATTATTTTTATACTTATCATTTAAAACAATTTCGTTGTATTCATGCAATGCTTCGAGGAGTGGATCGAAATCATAAGCCTCCGGGACATAAATCTTGGACACATTGCGGCAGCCCAAGCCAAAGTATTGAAATATGTCAATCCCGAGAGCTTTAAAATCTTCGGGGGTTTCTTTTCCAGTCAGTACAGCCACCGCATTCCTGTTCTTTCGGATAATATTAGGATACTTTCCAAAATAGGCATCAAAATATCGGGCGGAATTATTACTTCCGGTAGCGATAACGGCATCGAATCCGAGCAGCCGTTCTGTGATTTCGAAATAAGTATTCACCCGATCATCTACTTCGGCCATTACTTTTATAAAATGTGGCATCAAATGCTTGTCCTTTTCTGACAATTTGATTTTAGCGATGTGACCAGCCACAAAAACAGACATAATATCATGAAATCCGACCAGTGGAATATTTCCGGCAAGGATGAGCCCTACTTTCTTTGCCGTGTTCTTTTCTGGGATATCATAATCAGATACCCATTTTTCCAATACCTCTTTTTGTAAAAAAGCAGTTGAAATGGCTTCGATAGCTTTTTGCGTATTTTCAATAATAAACCATCGATTATGGAAATAGGTGAGCTCAATTGCTGCGTCTAAAAGTTCGTTTCCCTTTTTGAGATAGGCACCGAGATAAGCCAGTACATTAATTCTTTCCGATAATTTCATTTCTCTTTAGTATTAACGCTTCTCTTCCAATTCCATTCATCGTCTTGATATTCTCCAGCGGTATATTTTCAGTATCCGAATGCGAATTTATCGCTTTTTCTACACTTTCCTCTCTTAAAATATGGATCATTGGATAAGGCGACCGGTTGGTAAAATTTTCGGGATCATTTTGATTGGTACCCGCAAATTGATAATCCGGATGAAAAGTGGCCAACTGCACTACCCCTTCGAGTTGTAATTCCTCGAGATCATCCTGCATTTGTCCCAAAACGGCGAGGTAGTCTTCAAAGTCAGTCAATATCCCCGGATGTATAAGAATCGTAGTTTCCACTTCCATAGGATCTGTATCTTGTAAATGTATACATTCCTGAAAAACAGTTTCAACCAGGGGCTCTACCTCCTCTCCTCCTACTAGCACATATTTGATACGATCCTGATGGAAAGGCTGGGCAGCAAAAGGACAAAGGTTATAACCGATGACGAATTGCTCGATCCAGGATTTGGTCTGGCTGATGATGTTTGAATTATTCATATAATCTTTTTGATAAAAAAAAGTCATAAGGAGATTGCAAGATTGAGTTTTAACCTAATTATTATAAAGTTCAAGTTCAAGTATCAAGCTCAAGTTCAAATTTGACCCCGAGCAACTTTAAAATTCCTAGTTTTGATCTTGATACTTGGACTTAAAATAGTAGGCAAATATTCTTGCGATTGCTATATCATAGCCCAGAGCCGCTCCCTCTCACCCCTCACCTCTCACTTTTCATCGCTGGATCAGTCTTTCTCTGCCAGCTCCTTCCGGCCTCCGACATAGTTTCGCCACTTGTCGAGCACACTTTGAAAATCCTCCGGTAATTCCGATTCAAAGAACATCTGTTCTCCGGTCTTCGGATGGATAAAACCAATAGACTTGGCATGTAGTGCTTGTCGGGGAATCAATTTAAAACAATTAACAACGAACTGTTTATATTTTGTAAAAACAGTTCCTTTATGTATCCGGTCACCACCATAGCGGGGATCGCCAAAAAGCGGATGGCCTTTATGTTTAAAATGAATTCTGATCTGATGCGTTCGGCCGGTTTCGAGTTGACATTCCACGAGGCTGACATAATAGAGTCGTTCCAGGACTTTGAAATGAGTGATGGCATGTTTGCCCCCATCTTCTTCGTCCACTACTGCACGTAGAACGGCATTGCGTGGGTCGCGGGCAATATTGCCGGTGATTGTGCCTTCCTCTTCCTCCATCTCTCCCCAGATTAAGGCCTGATATTTCCGTTCCGTAGTATGATCATAAAACTGTTTGGACAAATGAGTCATCGCCTCCTGATTCTTGGCAATCACCATCAGTCCGGTGGTATCTTTATCAATACGATGCACCAATCCCGGGCGATCACTGAAGTTGCCGTCTTTTATAGGCAGTTCATGATTTTGAAAATAATAAACCAGCCCATTGACCAGTGTACCGTCTGGTGTCCCGACTCCGGGATGTACAGTCATCCCTGCTGGTTTGTGAATCACCATGATATCATCATCCTCATAGCGAATATCCAGGGGAATATTTTGCGGAACTACCGGCTGATCTTCTCTGGGGGGTTTGGCTAGCGACAAGGTAACCACCATACCGGGTTTTACTTTAAAATTGGGCTTCGCCTCCTTATCATCTACCAGAATAGAGCCATCTCTTATGGCATTCTGTATCCGATTGCGGGAGGCTTTTTCTATTCTGTTTAAAATAAAAATATCCAGTCTGACCGGGGATTGCCCGGGGTCAGCTACCAACCTGAAGTGTTCAAAGAGCTCGTCTGATCCTTCCGCTGCTATATTTTCTTTGTTATATTCTTTCATAAGATGTTGTTCAATCTTCGGTTTTCGGTATTAGGCTTTCGGGATTCAGCTTTCGTGCCCGAATACCGAATACCGATTTTCTAATGCCGGTTTCCAATTTAAAACACAAAACTAACCCCTATTTGTGGAATAAGCATGTCTGTGGTGGATTTCTTTTCTTCAAAAGCATCAATAGTATCAACTATCTGAAGGTTTGGATCTGTATTTCGGACTAAATAATCAGCGGTACTTCCCTTTAGAAAGACACATCGGACATCCAAAAGGATATATATACCAGCCCCTGCCCCCACGAGGTATTGAAGCCCTACTGCTCCTCCATAGCTAAGCGCCCAGTCGCCTTGTTCAATATAACTATCTTCCAGTGCCTCTTCATTATCTGGAGGATTCAACTCTTCGATTAAGGTTCGGGCATAAAAATTTTTAAACCCAAACATACCATCTATATAAGGTTGAACGGGCAAATCAACCGGAGGAAGCAATCGCAGGAGACCATGCATCATAAAGATACCGTTGCGGGTTGTCGATCGTCCCTCAATGGTATAACCATCAATAAAGATCAATTGATCCCGAATTTCAGCATCATAAAATACTGCACCACCTGATAATCCTAATAGTACGGGAACCGTAGCAGCGGGGTTGGTTCTGACCAAAAAACTACCGCTAAATCCCCAAGTTAATCGATTTAGATTATCATTAAAATCATTAAGTGGAATCCCGACATCGAATTCAATCCCAAGGCTAAACATCGGAGTTGGAATGTCTTTGGGAGTTTCTAGTAGATCTTCCGCTTCATCCTGAGCGTACAAAAATGTCGTAAAGCATAAGAGAAAGAATATAAAAAAACTGGTCTTCATCTTGGTAAGATTATAGGCTATGCAATTTCAAGGGAATCGGTTGCCTGCGTTTAATGTAAAAATAGAGATTTGTCTTAACCCGTCATTTGTTTAACTCTTTATACAAAAAAAGGCAAAAAGGTTAAACAAAACAAGTCAATAGTAGTTATTCATCTTTACATCTTAGAAAAAAGAGCCATTAAAATTAAACCTGGCTCTAGTATCTTATTAAAAGTACAAAATTATAATTATTCTTATTTAAAAACATTAAAACTCTTAAAATGATGATGAAGTTTTCAAAATTAAGCTGGATTTTTATTTTAGCATTACCCTTATTCTTTGCAGCCTGTGGCAATGATGATGATGCAGATCCGGAACCACAAAGTATTGTTGAAATCGCAGCCGGTGATGACCAGTTCAGTACTTTGGTTGATGCATTAACCCGGGTAGGCTTAGTTTCTGTTTTAGAAGGAAGCGGTCCTTTTACGGTATTCGCTCCTACCAATGATGCTTTTACTGCATCCGGTGTAGATCTCAGCGCATTGACTGATGAACAATTAACAGAAGTATTGCTTTACCATGTATTGGGCGCAGAAATTACTTCTTCTGCTATTCAGGAAGGACAAACCTATACTACGACTGCTGCCAATACAGCTCCTGGTGATAATCAACTTTCTTTATTGATTGAAAAAACTGGATCAGCTGTACAATTAAACGGAAGTGTAAATGTAACCACTGCAGATGTAGATGCTACCAATGGTGTCATCCATATCATTGATGATGTACTTCTTCCTCTGGACGTAGTTGGTCATGCCATTGCCAATAGCAATTTCTCTTCATTGGTCACAACTTTAGGGGCTGCTTCCGGTGATCTGGTAACAACTTTACAGACTGCAGGGCCATTCACCGTTTTTGCGCCATTGAACAGTGCTTTCGATGCTATTTCAGCAACGACGGCTACTTTGGATGCTGATCAACTTGCAAAAGTGTTATTGTATCACGTGGTAAGTGGTAATGTACGATCTACCGCTTTAAGCAACGGTCAGGTAGTAGAATCATTGAATGACGGACTTACTTTTACCGTAAATATTGACGGCTCAGTGACGATCACGGATGCAAATGGCGGAACCTCAACG
>JBLHJZ010000288.1:0-6512 GCA_047619515.1 Saprospiraceae bacterium
TCTAGCGCTCGTCCAACGTATAAAATTCGGAAAAGGACTATTTATCATGTCTGACCTGGATTAGAAGTTTAAATCTATCAGTTCTATGTTAGGAATCTGTATTTCTACCTACATCACACCTACATCACACCTACATCATTCGCTGAAAAAGCAGGGTTTTCTAAATAATCTACTGTTATGCTGGATAAAAGACGCATAAGATTTGGAGAATTTCAATGCAAATCTCATTTAGACCCTTTTATGGACAAAAAGCCTATACTGTTTTTTAGAAGAGAAAGAGGTTGTTGTTTACCTTTATATGTGATCGGTTACGTCTTGTGGAATCGCTCCGAAGCGATCTTACAAGACCGTAGGTCGATCACTACATCACATGCGAAGCGATCACCTTTTATAGGTTGAAGCCATTCTTGCGATTGCCAGGAGAGGCTACTTATTTATTTTGAGTCCTAAATCTAGAAAACCAGCACTTTTTCGACAACACGTTCCTTACCACTTTTTAGCTCAAAAACATACATCCCCGCCGCCAAAGAATTGATAGAAATCACTTCCGTTTTTTCATAAGCTTCCCCTCTCAAATCTTGTTGGTAAACTAGTTGTCCAACCGCATTAAAAACAGACAATAACATAGCACCTGATTCGGATTGAGCATATCGGATATTGACCTGGCCGGAAGCAGGGTTGGGGTAAATAGTCATTAGCATCTCCTCCGATTCATAACGCACATATTCTATGCCCTGGTCACAGGTACTTGGCGCTAAGGCGATCCAGTTTTGACCGAGTTGATTATTAAGCGAAAGATCCAATAATTGCAATGATTTTCCGCTTGATTTAGCTTCCCCGAAATAAGGGAAACTGCTATTATAGCTGACTTCATTAATAACTTCGCCAATAGCATTTTTTATGGAAATAATACCTTCCTCATTATTGAGATTGCCGGTATCCCATTGGAAAAAAGTGCAATTTGTTTCGTCAAAATGATCTTTGTTTTTTACCACCAAAAGGTAGGATCTTGCCTCAATCTGGGATCCTTCCGGAAAGACAAAATCAACAGTTCCTGAAATGCTATAGCCACCCAGATTGAAGTTGTTATTTGAAGGATTATAGACTTCAATAAACTCATAATCTTCTCCCCGCACAGGATCAAAATGTATTTCCGTCAATACAATATCGTATTTTACAAAAATAGGGGTCAGGGTAAATGCTTCGGTTAAAATGAAATCTATTTCCGCATTAGTATCTCCGGTCTCCTTCCACTCCAGGAAAGTATAACCAGGGTCTGCAACTGCCTTGATTTTGATGGGTATGCCGTGAAAATATTCGCCAGAATACTGATAAGGCACGCTCATCTCATTGCTATGGAAATAGACCTCTCCATGACTTTCATCGCTATGATTGATCTGTAAATTACTGGTATTTCCCAGACTAAAATATTCGCGCATATGATTACGCATATAGTTTGGACGTTCTATAAAATAGTTTTTATAAGCTTCTAAATCACCTCTCCATTCGTTAATGTTTCCATGGGCGGTAATCCCCCAGCCAAAGTTATTCCACTGTCCCCATTTATCTATCTGAGCCGGCATTTCGTTTTCTACCATTCCGGCAATGCTATCCGTAAAGTGCTTTACCCGGTCATCACTGTAAATGGTATGAATGAAAGTATTAGTCCGCTGAATGAACTCATTTTTAAAGCCGGTATTTTGAAATAATTTTCTTAAAAACAAAGTACTGTTTTTATGATTGGGCCAATCGGTACTGGTCGTTGAAGTAGCAAATTCCATTGAATTAAAAGCAGGGTAGGAGGGCGACCATAACGGAAAATTGGACGAAGCATCCGTGTCAAAAAGCATCCACCTCCATTTGCCGCTATCCCGGGGTTTCCAGGTGATGACGTTATTGGAAGGCCAGTCATAATTGGCAATATAGATCTGGACAATATGGTAGTTTAAAAACTCTTCGATGTCAATCTGTTCATTTACATAATCGTAATTCGCTGAATTGAGCAGGCTATTTGAGTTGAAATAATTGAATAAACTGTCGAAAGCCACTTTATCTCCTTCTTTGACTTCACCCCATGACAACGAAGGGTTTACCAGCATATCAATATTTCTTTCCTCCGCATCAAAATGATTGATCAGATGATGCTTGGTATAAAACTCCCGAATGCCATAAAGTCCCCAATATTGGCCATTGAGATAAACGGCAGCGGGACGATAGGCCATCAGGTCGATATCTATCTGGTCGGATAGTAAGCTATGGTTTAGCGCATCCCTGATGATCATAGCACCGAAATCCTGGCCGCCATTTCTGAGTTTGAATCGTTGAAATTCACTAATACCCAGATCAGGAAAAATTTCATACTCAATTATTTCATCACCATAAGTATTGGGACGGATATAAACATTAAAACTCTTTTGTGATTGCGTTCGCGAACAACCACCACCGATCTTGATTCCTGCCTCTTTTTGAAAAGCCAGGCTACCATCGGTTTCATACATAGCAATAGTCGCAGGGCGCTCCCAGTCCTGGTTCCAGTTTTGAGGATCCTCACTACACCAGCCAGAAATGCCATTTGTACCAGTAGTATAAATACCGTATTGGTCATTCCATAAATTTTCAGGATCAGTAGTAATAGTGACGACAGGGATTTCATGATTAGGGTTGATGATATAAGTCGCAGTTGCCAGTTTCCCAGGTGCGTACTCATTTTTAAAAGCCCGAGCTCTTATAGTACTCGTACCGCTGATGGTAATCGGCGAAGAGAAAAGAAAATCATTTTCATCCGGAATGCTTCCATCCTTTGTATAATAAATCGAGGAACCGGGGAGTGGGCCTGTCATAGCCAAAATTTGCGATCCTTGGTACATTCCGGGAGCCAGCGAAAACGTTACCCGATCCATAAAAAATCCGCTTTCGTTATTGGTAGCTTTTGGAGTAGGAATACCAAAGATAATCCAATCGTTGATCCCGTCTTGCTTTCGACCATAAGAAAGGTTTTGTGGCGTTTCTTCATAAGCGATCTGGTCAAGAGTCACCAGGTTGCCATTCAATAACTGAGAAAGGTAAACGGTTTCACCTTCTCTCTTCAATTTGAAAGCAGCATGGAGTCCTCCTTGCTCCGGTTCACCGTCTGCCCAGATGAGGGCAAAATCCTCGGGCCCCAGGTCAATAGGGGCAGCAATCTGCCATTTTTGAAGATCATCGGCATCATCGCTCAAAAAAAGCCCTCCGATATGGACAGATTCCGGACTACCATTATATAGTTCGATCCAGTCTTCTGCTTCTCCATATTCGTCGGTATAAATACCATTGGCAGGCATCAGTTCATTGATAAATAAATCGGAGATAATATTTTGAGCAAGTGGAATTTCAACTCTAAGGACGAGTTTAGCAGCCAGTTGCGGATTGGTTTCATAAGCGCTGGCCACTCGGCGGCCGGTACCTTTTATAATAAGGCTAAGGGTGTTCGCTTCTACCCATCCCGGTCGGTCGACTATTTGCTGAATAATAGATGCAATATTTGGACTACGGTGCAATTCATCAGCAAGGGCAATGATAGTCCAATCTAATGGTGACCAATTTATACTAACGGCAGTGATAGGCCGATTACTAATATCCTGAAAGCTGTCAGTGAAAGGGCTGGCATTATCTGTCGCTTCTCCACTAATGGTCAGTTCACAAATTCCGGTGCTGTATTCATCGGCTGTAAATTGTATATATGCTTCCTGGATTACTGCATTTTGAGGGATGGGAATATTTTGAAAACGAAGGCCAATTGTTTGATCGCCATTATCCGGATCATAAGCCAGTTCTATATCTGAACTACCAAAATAGATGCTTCCATCGCCTCTTTGTTCGGTATCATCATTGGCCTCTATTATCGGAATGACAATTTGAGCAATATAAGTACTATCCGAAAATGCAAAGGCGCTTACATTTAACACTAATAATAATAAGAGTAGGAAACCAGCTTTTTTGACCATTTTTGATATTTTTGAATAGGCTTAAAGTTAATATTTTTCCCAGATTAATATTTTTTTGTATAAAAAAGAATAATTCTCTACAATTTAACTATTTGATAATCAATATGTTAAAAATGAAATTTATTTTTTTTAAAAAAAAACAAAAAATGACCCAACCCTTTGTCTAATTCATGCAGTCTATGGTAATAGAACGTCTGGAGTTTTGAGAACAGCTAAACACCAGGTCATGAAAATTTACTGTTACTGTTGAGGAATTGCTTTTGATTAACTAAATTCGTAGTGATATAAGAGAACTTTGACAAACTCCGTATTAGTTTAATCAAAAAGAAGCAGTATAATTCTGTTTTCTTTAGCAGCTAATTTCAAACACAGTATGTTCAAAACCCGGAAAAATTACTCCGAAAAGGAGATAGTAGACGGGTGCCTCCAAAATGACAGGCACTGTCAGGAGTTGTTGTACCGAATGTATTTTGCGAAGATGATGTCGATGTGTAAGCGGTACACCGATGACCGGGACATAGCAATGGAAATTGTCAACAATGGATTTTTACGCGTATTTAAAAAGTTAGATACGTTTTCCTTCAAAGGTTCTCTGGAAGGCTGGATACGTAAACTTGTTTACCACAGCCTTTCAGAATATTTTAAAAAACACGCCAAATACCTCCAGTTTCTGGTATTTGAAGATTACGATAATAGTGTTGATGCTAATGCATTGACTAATATGTACGAGGAGGATCTCCTCAAGATGGTAGACACGCTTCCTCCTGCTACCAAAGAAGTATTCCGATTATATGCTATCGAGGGTTTTACTCATCCGGAAATCGCTAAACACGTTAGTATTTCTGTGGGGACTTCTAAATGGCATTTAGCGGCTGCAAGGAAAAAACTAAAAGCATTGATCGCAAAAAATTCAAATTATAAATTGCATGCTGGGTAAAGAACGAAATAGCGAGTTATCTGACGAGCAGTTCTTAGACCAGGCCTGGGCAAAAATGTCTGGGAAACTGGATCAGGAAATGCCGGTCATTGCTACACCCTCTTCTGATAGTAGGATGCGTTATGGGGTATTATTACTTTTCCTCTTTATTGGATTTGCTTCCGGTTTAGGGACTATGTTTTTCCTGCAAAAGGATAAATCTATTGAGATTGAAAAGCCGGTTGACTTGAAATACAACCCGATGGAGGTTGCTGAGGTCAATTTAGGAGAGGACGATAATCAAATAACAAAGCCAGTTGCCGAAACGGATCAGTTGGCAGTAGTCAATAAGATAAGTAAGCATATTGAAAAAAAGATTCAAACTAATTTTGCAAAGAAACCTGCCAATGAGGGGGGCCAAAATAATCAAGCGATCTATGATCAAAAAACTTACAACAATTCCTCTTCGGTAGTAGTTTTTAATCAAAATTTTGGTATGGATGCGGAGCATGCCGGAGGCCTTAACGGCTCTCCAAATCCGCAAAATCGGCCTTCTCTTATCCAGTCGGAAAATAATAATAACCCTACCGAGATAACTTCCACAAATACTGTTCAAAAAAAGGAAGTAGCAATCCTGGGTGATCCGGCCTACCAATTTGAAGCGATAAATGCATTAACTGGCCAGGCTATTCCACTATTGAAAATTCCTTGGCAAGCTGTTCAACTTGATTTTCAACTTTTAACAAGCCCTCCAAAATTATCCTTTGGTTTTTATCTGGGCACACAGACCAGAGACTTTGAAGGTATGCATGGATTATCCAGTGGGATTTTTGCCAGCTACCGTCTGGATAGTAAATTTTCTATTCGCAGTGGCTTAGGATATAGTATCCTCAAAGGATTTCATCTCGGATCGCACAGTATTGCTGATCCATTGACACCGGCGTTTTTTGAGCCGATTGAGGTGGTAGATTTGCAAGCCTATAGTACGGTTGCCTCTTCAGAGAGTAACCAGGACTTGCCGATTCAGAGTTTGCATTATATTGATCTTCCGATAGCTTTGGATTACCGGATGAACGATAAATTTGGCATCCTGATGGGGATGAAATTTTCTTATCTACTGGATACAAAAACAGATGGCTACTTTTCTGATAATCTAAACTCCGAGGAAGCTACCCTTTTAGACATAGCACTTTATGACAGTATGAAAAAGGTGGATATCGGAACAGTGTTAGGGATTGGGATTTATCCAACGTCAAGAGTAGGTTTAGAGCTAAAATATAATCACGGATTGGTGGATTATACAATTGATGAAAAATGGCATGTACGTCAACTCAATACAAATAAAACTTTTGAACTGAGCCTAAATTATTTCCTTAAATAAATATTTTTTTAATTGCAGTATAATTTCGAAGAGCTTTCAGCTGATGCTGGCAGCTCTTTTTATAATTTTAGGATTCTGCTAAATACAATTGTCGTTTACTCCGGTTTTTTTAGAAATAAGGCCATCCTAATGAGTACTAATGTGAAATCTCCTAAGGTGTTCTAATGTGATATAAAAAAAGGAGAAGGAAGAAAAATTTGCAAACCTATACTGCACTAAAGATAATGACAAA
>JBLHJZ010000289.1:0-6486 GCA_047619515.1 Saprospiraceae bacterium
CTTTTAAGATAGATATTGGCAAATGACAAAGGTAACCGGGTAAGGCTGTCTATTATGGTTCCGCAGAAAAGAGGAGCCGGTTTTTGTTCCACTGCCGGTGTTTTCTTGGTAAGAAGAATATAATTTTCATTGACAATTTCAAAATCTAAGCTTTTGTTTTTCAGCAAATTATCTAGAAAAATAGTAGCGATTCCTTTTCCAGGAAGGGTCCTAAAAGATATCCCCTGAATGTCTTGCTCTTTATAAGAAAAAAGAAAACCATAGGTACCTTCCAGACGCAGGATCACCTCTTCCAGACTAGTCTCTTCATTGATAGCCAGGTCAATTATCTTTTGCTGAGAAAATGCGAAAAAACAGCCCAGGCAAAAGGTTAAGGTAATCAGGTATTTTAGTCGTCTCTTTTCCTTCATTCTTTATCTAGGCATTGATATTTTTGGGTTCTTTGACAAATGTCGTGACAATGTTTTGAGGACTCCGTGGGATGGTAGAGGTTAGAGGCTAGAGTTCTTAAAACCGGGTAACTTTAAGAACTCTTGCCCTTCACTTCCTAACTCGTGGAGTTCTCAAAATTTATTCCACGGAATTTGTCAAAGAACCATTTTTTTTTACAGCTGCTTACTTATTCTTTACTGAGAATAACCTTACCCCCATCCTGGATATCATATTTAAAACCTAGAGGTGCCAGGCAAGTTTTTAAAGCCATTTCCAAATCCTTATGTTGAAAATTACAGGAAATAATTTCACTGACGTCCATCTTACCAATATCAATTTGCACATTGAATTGTCGTTCCAACTCTTCCAATACCACTTCAACGGTAACCTTTCTAAAACTGGAAACACCAGTAAGCCACGTCGCTTTGTCACCCGATTGGAATTGCCATTTTTCAGTTTCACTGCCATTTAAAACCCGGATGGCATCGTTGGGATTCAGTTCGTCCAGTATTTTTCCGTCCGTAGAAAGTATTGCTACTTTCCCGCTTTGGCATTTCACTTCCAGGATTCCTTTTCTTGACCAGACATTAAACTGCGTCCCTAAAACCTGTACATTCCCGTTGGGTGTTTTTACAATAAATTTTGCCCCTTTCTTTACGTTAAAAAAAGCTTCTCCTTGCAAAGAAATACCACGATCAGTATCCCAGCTGCCAGCATCGTAGCTCATTTTGCTTTCTGCATTCAATACAAACGTAGATTGATCTGGCAGTAAGCCTTCTTTCCTTTCTCCTTTTGCCAGATCATAGACCACCAGACCGTCTCCCGGCCAGAAGAACCAGGTTACTAAAAATAATATCGAGGCAGCAGCTGCATATTTCATCCAGGTGGAAAGAAAGCGTCTCTTGCTTTGATCTACTGGCACTGCTGCTTTTTTCTTTGCGCTCAATATTTCAGCCAACATAGCCTCATTATCAAAGCCCGGAGCCGATAAACCATCTGTGCCTTTATACAATTCGACTAAAGAATCGTACTCAGGCCGACGTTTAAATCGCTCCAGTTCTTCGGCTTCGAGGGTGCCGTTTACCCATTTGTGTAATAATTCGTCATTTAACATGATTCAGCTTATAAAAATTTAGTGTGTCTCTTAAAACAGTTCATCGTGCAAAAGACCTACTTTTTACCTGATATTTTTTGAAACCAGACGTAAAGCATCCAGCGCATTATACATCCTTTTCTCAACGGCTTGCTTACTGATATCGAGTAATGCTGCGATTTCTTTATAGGTTTTCTTATCGATTCTGCTGAGTAAAAATACAAGCCGCTGTTTTTCCGGCAGCGCAGCAATGGCAGATTCTAAGTTTTCTTTCAGTTCTTTCTCTTCCAATAAAAAGGCAGGGCTCTGATGATCGCTATCTGAGGTTGCCAGGCTTTGAAATTTAAGCACTACTTTTTGATGATGAAATTCATTGATCAGTAAGTTATTCGCTGTTTTAAAAACATATCCTTTGGCACTTTGTGGAATAACAGACTTGCAGTTCAACCAAAGTTTGGTAAAAGCTTCCTGTGTTAAATCCTTGGCCAAATTAAGATTCCCCGTTTTATAAAACAGATAATTATAAAGGACTTTCGAGTATTCCCTGAAGATAGTAGTATAAGTCGATTCCTCACAAACGGAGTCAGTATCAGGCGTCATAAAGATTCTTTTTCATTTTTTTCTAACGCAAGGTAGGTCTTTTTTAAGTTAAGCTGTCTTTAACCCGAATACTCCTTCTGTTAAACATCTCAGTAGCAAATTCACAAATTATGGCTATCAATATAGCCAGGTAAATCATCAAAATTCAATTTTATAGATTTAAAACGACTACTCTTTCTTTTTAATTAAAAACATGCGGTAGATAAGCTGAATTGGATTTAATCCAGGACTTAAGCTATTGCAATGAAGTATCATTAACTGTTATATAAATCTAAAGTAATGAAGAATTCAAAAATTTTAGTTGTCGTCTTAAGTCTATTTTTATTCGTCTCTTGCCAAAAAGATGATAACGTCTCCGTCAATGGTTTTGATGATACCATTGATATCCCTGACATCAACGAGATGGATGATCCGACTAATGGTGGTAATACTAATAATGCCACCGCAGTAGATTTAGGTCGTATGCTGTTTTGGGATCCGGTGCTTTCGGGGGAGAAAGATGTGGCCTGTGCGACTTGTCATCATCCTGATTTTGGTTATGCAGACGGCAGGGATTTACCAATCGGAGTAGGAGGAGCAGGCTTGGGGCCGGCACGTCGGGATGTCACCAATGACGACATTGGGTTGGTGGGAAGAAATTCGCCAACGATTTTAAATACCGCTTTCAATGGAATGGATGAAGACGGTGATTATAATCCTGATTTAGCGCCCATGTTTTGGGACAATAGAACTTTGAGTTTAGAAAATCAGGCACTTGGCCCACCACTGTCTTTCGATGAAATGCGAGGTCACGCTTATGATGAATCTGTAGCCCTGGACAGCATTATCAATAGATTAAGGGCAATCGAACAGTACCGGGATATGTTTAGCAGTGTATTTGGAAACACTAATGCGATCACTTCTCAAAATATCGGTTCTGCTATCGCTGCTTTCGAAAGAACGATAACTGCCACTGATAGTCCCTTTGACCGTTTTAGAGCTGGTAATGATAACGCTATGACCCAGGCTCAAATCAGAGGTATGGATCGATTCAATCAAGTCGGTTGTAATGATTGCCATAGTGGGCCTATGTTTTCTGATTTTCAGTTGCATGTACTGGGTGTACCAGATAATAACTTGCTAGATGAAACGGATTCTGGCGCTGATGGAACTTACGCTTTTAGAACACCCACTTTAAGAAACTTAGGAGTGACCGGACCTTATTTCCATAATGGTGTAGGAGGAAGTTTGCAACAGACTATTCAATTTTATAATACTGCCAGAAATGCAGCTAATAATAGTGGAAACGGTGGGAATGGTGGTTTGAATGTAAACCCCAATATCAATGGCAATCAAATTGATCCGGAAGTCAGAGATTTAAATAATTTAAATAATAATGACATCCAGGATATTATCTCCTTTATTCAAGCGCTGGATGACCCTGATTTCGATCGAACAATTCCTACTAATGTTCCCAGTGGGCTGAATCCGGGAGGAAAGATTAATTAGGAGAATTTGCATGAGCCAAAGCTGGAATTGTATAAAAGTATTTTTCAGACAGGATTTACAGGATCGCTTGTTACGTATAAAATTTGCTACGCAAATTTATTCGACAAATTAGAGACATCCTGTATATCCTATCTATTTCCGTTTTTTTACAACACAAAATCAATTTCATGCAACACTTATCGTACGTTTAAAAAAGAACCCTTACAAGTGTGCCTTGACACTTTCCTCCTTCTGATCCTCATCGGTCAACCCTTCAATAAGCGAATCACTTTCAACGTACAACAGTTTAGCTGCATTAATAAGATTCTTACAAATATCCGCTACGTAGCTACTGTCATTTGCCAGGGAAGTAGCCATCTGGCTGGCGATAAATCCCTCCCTGATTAGTTTATCCAGGGAACCATCAACCAATACATCACTTTTTTTGACTTTTTCTAAAAGCCTGTTTAATGATTCGAGGTGAGTTGCAGGATCGCTATCAATTGATGTTAGATGGACTTCCCGTAAAACCTTCGTTACTTTTTTTCGAAGGTCATTATATTCATTTCTGATATATTTATTATCAGACATCATGAACTTATTTACGTTTTGCTGTAAGTCACGGGCATCCTTTATTGCTTCCACGATGTGCCGGTTGGCTACTTTTATTTTATTAATCATTTCTGCGCTATCGGATGACATAGAGAACAAGCCTTGAATCCTGGTTCCAAATTCTATGATACGGCTGTAAATCAACTTTACTTTGGAGTAATACAAATCATTAATATCAATTTCGATGATTGTATTGGAAGCCTTGACCAGTTCCTTTGGTTTTTGTGTGGACTTTATATCTTCGCGATGCAGACTCAAAGCATGGGCTACAATTTCAAAAGCGGAGCCTTCAAAAAGGCGTTTGGATTCTTTCAATAAGGCAGTAATCGCAGAAGAGGGAAATTCCAGAACCGCATCGTTAAGGTATTTCGTATGCTCGACACCTTCTTCTGATTTCTCTTTGAAGATCCGGTTCAGCCATTTTACCATTGGATTTATAAAAGGTACCATGACGATCACTCCGATCAGATTAAAAATGGTATGAAAAAGTGAAAGTTTTAGGGTGTAATTGGCCGCTGCAATACCGAAACCCGTGGCAAGATAATTTACCAGCGCTGATAATTGATGAATAAAAACAAGGCCGATAATACCGGTCGTTATATTAAAAATAAAATGCGCCCCGGCCAATCTTCTTCCATCCACATTTGCCCCTAAAGCACCCAAGACCGCTGTTATAGTGGTGCCGACATTAGCTCCGATAGCTAGAGCCAGTGTATTTTCATAGCTTACCTGTCCGGCAGCCAGGGCTGTCAGAATTAAAGCCAATGTGGCACTACTCGATTGTAAAATAAGGGTGATAAGTATGCCTATCCCCGTATAAACTATCAAGCCCCAAAACCCAGGCATTGCATAGGCTGCAAGGTTTATAGTATCTTTATAGGAGTCAAAACCCTCTTTCATAAAGTGGACGCCCAGGAAGAAGAGACCCAATCCTGTTAATATTTTTCCAAGTGCTTTTAAGTTATACTTTTTTTGAAAAATCAGTAAGACCCCAAAAACAAGCATTGGCATAGACAAAGCAGCTATTTTTATCTTCAATCCAAAACCTGCAATTAGCCATGCGGTAGCGGTTGTCCCAATATTAGCCCCGAATATCACTCCGATACCCGACTGCAAGCTCATCAGTCCTGCACTGATAAATGAAATGACCACTACTGAAATAAGGGAGCTGGATTGTAGTAATGCAGTAGTAAAAAATCCAATACCCAGACTTTTATACAATTTGTCGGTGGTCTTTCTGATCAGTTTTTCCAACGGTCCTTGCGCAAAGGCCTTGAAGCCCTCCTCCAGCATGATCATACCGATCAATAAGATCGCTACCCCTGCAGCTACTTCTTTAAAAGTGGGGCTATTCCAAAAGGCATAGGCCAACACTAATAAAATCACAGAAAGAAATATTTTTTTAATCATGCTACATCGGGGTAGAGCGCTTAAGCCTCTGGTGATAAGCCGAAGTTAAATAAATGTTTATTTCTTATAAAATTATTTATTAGAAATAATATTTTTAGCCTCGTCTAAATCATGGTGATTTTGGAAATCCCCATGATTTATCCCCGGTCAGCGAGAGTTGTCGCTTTGGGAAAGTCCATTGATGTTGAAAAAGGACAATGGTATTTTCGAAGATATGTAAAAGAACTATCGAATCTGGGCGAAATCGTTTTCTTTGACCGGAGTTGGTACAACCGTGCACTCGTCGAACCAGCCAACGATTTTTGTACGGAAGAAGAATATGCCCGGTTTATGGGAAAGGTGCTTCATTTTAAACTGAAACTACGCTTCATCTTAAAAAATATATCATTGTTTTGATAAATCCCCATAAATCGTTCTGCGCCAGGGCCGAAAGCAAACACCGGAATCAGTGCTGCCGTGTGTCCAGTAGTAGAAAAAGTCGGTTCAATCCCACCATATTCATCCTTACCAAACATTTTAGCTGCCGATAAGGCAAAACCACCTGTTTCGTGGTCAGCAGTGACGATGACAAGTGTATTTCCGTCTTTTTCTGCAAAATCAAGGGCTAAGCCAACTACCTTATCAAAGTCCAGCATTTCTTTGATGATATATTTTGCATCGTTGTTGTGACCGCCCCAGTCAATCTGTGAACCCTCCACCATCAGGAAAAAGCCATCCTCGTCCTTTGATAAAAAATCCAAAGCAGTAGTCGTGGCCTTTGGTAAAAAATCTCCCCGACCATCCAGTATTTGTAGCATTGCGTCCGGTTTTAGCAGGTAAACGTAGCGATTGCCCTGCGTTAACTTCTTCCCTAATTGTGTGGTATCCACTAC
>JBLHJZ010000290.1:0-6480 GCA_047619515.1 Saprospiraceae bacterium
GAAAATGGAGAACAAAAAAAAGAAAATCCTTCATTTAATTGATGAGGCACATCATATCATTGAAGAAGGTCACCAAGAGCTAAGGCTATTAAAAGGAGAGCAGGCAATAATGAAACAACGACAATTTTTGTTGGCTGATATGGCCTGCCATTTAGTTCAGGATGCCATGAGTGATGACATTAAGGATAGCCAATCTTTAAAAAATCGTTTATATGCAATTCTAACGATTTGTGATGACTTTTTACCGGGAAAAGAATTAAAATCAAAAGCCGAAGAAATAATTTCTTAAATTACAAAAACAAATGATTGAATTAATGTATGCCCTTACCACAGGAATCCTAGGAATTTTCGCAGGTGCTCAAATTGCAGAAGGCATTCTCTTTGTTCCCTATTGGAAATCAATGAAACCTGCTGAATTTTACAAACAGCATAAAACCTTTGGACCAATAATCTATAAATTCTTTGCACCATTAACCATTGCCGCCACCTTAATTCCCATCGGAACTACTATCTTTGCCTTGACTACAGATGCCCCAGGTAAAATGGCAGCCCTTTTAACAGGCGTTTTTACCCTCCTGTTTTTTGCTACTTATTTTATGTATTTCAAAAAAGCAAATAAAAGTTTTGAGGAAGCCAGTTTAAGCGAAGAGGAATTGCCCCTGGAACTAATCAAATGGGGTAAATGGCATTGGACAAGAATTTACCTGGAACTTGCTGCTTTGATTTGTGCGCTCGTTGCAGTGACTCAAATCTGAGAAATGATAAAACACAAAAACAAAATGGTAGAAACAGAACGACTTATTTTAAAGCCATTAACTTACGAACAGTTAATAAAGTATATCAAAGCTGACAACTCTTTAGAGACAGAATTGAAGCTAAATAAAACATCAAGAACAATTTCACCGGAACTCAAAGAGGCTTTGGAGGAAACAATACTTCCAAATGTAGCAGATGTAAATAAAAACTATTTATATTCGACACTTTGGACGGCTATATCAAAAGGTGACCATAAAATGGTAGGTGACCTATGTATTGTCGGAGAGCCAAATGCTGCAGGAGAAATTGAAATCGGTTACGGAACATACGAAGAATTTAGAAAGAAGGGCTTTATGACAGAAGCCGTAGGCGGAATAATAAAATGGGCGAAAAGTCAACAAGAAGTTTATACAATAATTGCTGACACGGAGAAAGAGAACATTGCTTCTTTCGCCGTTCTTGAAAAAAACAACTTTATAAAAGTTGGCGAGTCGGAAACGATGTTTAACTGGCGGCTTGAACTTCGGTAAGCACGAGAGATAGAAACAAACCAATAGTAAAATTCCGAATTATAACGAATTGTGGTGATTGCCTTTTGAATGTTTTAGCATTCATCAAAATCGGTGAAATTTATAATTTTCTTTATTTTTTAGTCACAGATTAAAAGGATTTGCACAGATTATTTTTAAATAATCATCAATAATCCGTGTAATCCGTGCCTATTTATTTTTTTAAGTGCCTTCACCACTAAACGTTACAATCAGTAAAATTCAATAATATTTTTAGCTAATAATGAAAAGAATTCTAATACCTCTGCCAACTTATGGATTTGACCCTTCAGAAGCTGCTATTCCCTGGAAAATAATCAGCGAGCATAATATAGACATCACCTTTATAACCCCTGATGGAAAGCAAGCTCAAGGAGATAAAATAATGCTCACCGGAAAGGGGCTCGGAGTTTTGAAACCGATATTAGCCGCAAGAAAAGATGCCGTAGCTGCTTACTCCGCAATGGAACTTGATGAAAAATTTCGTTTCCCTTTAAGCTATGACGAAGTAAAAGCAGCCGACTTTGATGGCATTCTTTTACCCGGAGGTCATGACAAAGGGATTATTGAATATTTAGAATCTGAAACATTACAAAACCTAATTGTCGATTTTTTTAAAGCTCAAAAAATAATTGGTGCTATTTGCCATGGTGTGGTCTTAGTGGCAAGGAGTACGAATCCCGAAACAGGCAAATCAGTAATCTATAATTATCAGACAACAGCCTTGCTAAAATCACAGGAATCATTAGCCTATAATCTCACTAGATTTTGGCTTCAAGATTACTACTTAACTTATCCGGAAATCACAGTTGAAGATGAAGTCAAATCTGTTTTGTCGGATAGCAACAATTTTATAAAAGGTGCTTTACCCTTATTTAAAGATAGCAATGAGCACTTAAAAAGAGGATTTGTGGTAAAAGATAGAAATTATTTATCCGCACGATGGCCAGGTGATGTGTATAATTTCGCCCTGGAATTTGTCAGGTTAATTCAAAATGAAAAAACTATTTTATTTTGATAATTACGCTATTCAATGTAATGGCCATCAGCACAAGAACGCTACCAGTTATTAATAGCAAAACATCCCAATATTCTTCAAAGAGTTTCCCTCGGTCACATCGCTTCCTTTCTCGACATCACTCAACAATCCCTAAGTCGTATCCGATCGAATAAGGCTTATTAGTGCTCTGTCCCTAAACTTCAAAAACCTTGTGAATTCCAGTTTTCCCCTTTACGGAAATTTCAAACTCATTTTTCACAGCAACCTTATCTTTTGTTCTGATATAAGTACTTTCCGAAATCAAAAACTTGGTCTTCAGATCTTTGTTGGCCGCCTCTATCCGGGCCGCAAAATTTACGGCATCACCGATTGCAGCCAACTTTCGCATTCCGGTTAGCCCGATACTCCCCACGATGACTTTCCCTGAACTGACCCCGATACGCACATTAAAATCTTTACCAAAAAGGTTTTTAAAATAAGGATTTATTTTTTGAATTTCGGCCTGCATCTCGATTCCGGCATTCACCGCATCCAAGGCATGGGTCGCATTATCTTCCAGTCCGAAAATAGCCAGGAAACCATCCCCGAAATAATCCATAATAAACCCATTATGGGTTTTGATCACCTTACCCATCTGATAATAATACCTGTTGAGCATATGTACCACGTCATAAGGCATGGAAGCTTCGGCAAAAGCAGTATAGCCTTCGATATCAGCAAACAACATAGTCGCTTCTTTCTCCTCGCCGATACTATTAACGCCATTGCGGTTGACCGAAGTTGCCATCTGGATATCTATTTCATCCAATACGGGGCGTCTTATTTTTATCGGACCGCTTACCGTGGTTTGACAAGCCAGCCGTACATCTTTTGTGAAACCCAGCTTATGAGCCAGATCTAGTTCGTCCTCGTTTCTTGGGCAACAATTTTCTATTCCCTCTAATACAATCACCCGACAGGAAGAACATTTTGCACTTCCCCCACATACATGGGCATGAGCAATGGAGGCAGCCAGGCTGGCATCAAGGATGGTCTGCTCATTTTGAATATCTATGGTTTTATGGTCCGGAAGAATTTTAATTTTCATCTTTTGGATTTACGGTGAATTTTTAATTAATATACTTTATTCGGTACTTCGCCTTTCCTTCAATGATGTTCAGGACATGTTCCTCAACGTTGTTCGGGACAGGATTCAGTACAGGCTTTCGGCATTCGGTACTTCGACTGCGCTCAGCACAAGCATTCGTAGCCGCTCTGACGTACAATAACTTTTGGAATAAAGTCTAATATACAATCTTATATTTCCGCAATTTAATCATATTCCAGACTTTTTATTCTGATCGTTTGAGATAACTGAACTTTTGACATAACGCTATCCAATATCACCAAAGTCCAGTAAGGACGAAAGTTCTTTGCCATTGGTCGTCAGACCCTGGATAAAAGTAAGGATAATAACATGTCTTTTAGAAAGGCCCTGAGCCCAGACTTTGGCTACGGATTCTTGTTCTTCTCGCATTAAAACTTTATAGCTATTGATGTCAGTGATTACTTTAAAGGCATTGGAAAAAGCAATAGCCGAACTGGCCAATTCTGAAGGCTGGGTGGAAACATCAGGTAATGAGAATAGTAAAAAAGAGAAGCCTCTGCTTGAGATTTAAATGAGTAGCACGTCTCATTCATTAAGGGAAGGAAAATAAGGTGGACAGGTCTATTTAATGGTCAAATCTCCATGATTAGCACGAATCGACAATACATTGCCACTATTTTGTTTTTGATTATAGGCTTTTACCATTCGATGAATACCTTCTTTGGTGTCACTGACCACTTTACATTTTTCTGGAAAAGAAAAAGAGCTGTGCCGATCCCCAATATATGTTAAGTCCACTGCATTAGAAGGCAAGGGTAACAGGGCTGATCCATAGTCCAATACCAGATTCAGCTCTTTTAGATTAGTGCCCAACTTTTGTATTACTAAGTCGCCATAAGCACTGTGGATTAACCCGGTATTTAGCAGGGTACCGATAACAATATCGGTACCTTGAGCATTGAGGTTTATTTTGGTCGCTTTTTTTATAGTAATGTCATTGCAATACTTCAGGTCTAAATGTCCATTTTGCCAGTGGTCTACAATTACCAGGGCATAAGCAGCAGAGATGTCCGTATCTTCGCCATTAATGGTATTGGCAGACAAAGAAGCATAATTCAAATCAGCATTAATATTTCGTAGGTTTTCTGCTAAAGTCACTTCCCCATAGCGAATATTCAAATGGAGTTTTGCTTTTTTAGGTAATTTAATGTGGATCGTTCTTTTGGTATTAGCTCGTTCCTGATCAAACTTATTAAAATTTTCAAATTGATCGAAATCCATTCCTTCTAGCTGTTTCTCAATTTTATCGGTCATCTCCTTAATTTGGGTTCCATGTTCTTTCTCCCATTTTTCAACAGACTCCTGGATTTCTTTAGTTTGTTCCCCAATCTGTTTATCAAGATTACCTAAATCTATATTTTTTTCTACTTGTACTTCTATATTATCTGCCCACGTTTTTATATCGGCCATCCATTGGTCTGCTTCCTTTCGGCTAACTTGCGTGCCATTTTTATCATTCAGCTTTTTCAAATAAGCATTTGGATTTTTTTTATACTCATCCCCATCAAAATCCCCATCCTTTCCAAATGGAGAAAGTGGCATGTCCGCTAGATTCAAGCCCTCCATTATTTCAGTAACCATGTTGTCAATATCGAGATTAAGATCAGAAAGATCAATATTGAAATTGTCCATTTTTACATCAAAGTCTTTCATATCAAAATCAAAATCCTCCATATCAAAATCAAATTGAAAATTCTCCATATCAAAATTATGCCCGGATTTTGATTCGATATTAACGGTATTACTATTTCCTGTTGCTTCAAAATTCCATTGTTTAAACAATTCTTCTACTTTTTCATCTGCATCGAGCGTAAAAGTGACTTCTATTTCATTTCTATCCCAGGTTTCGAATTTTACATTGGTGTGGGACGTATTGACGTGAATGTCCACTTCCTCGTTAACGGTAAATTTTTCCGTATGCTTTTTAGTGGTCTGGGCATTCACTGCCGTTAGAAAAAAGCAAGTGATGACCAAAAAATTAAATGTTGCCAGGTGCATTCTTTTCATGATTTTCTTTTTTTGAATGATTTAAACTTTTTTTAAGTCGTTGCAATAATTGCAAGCGTATTTTTAGATTTTCGATCAGCGCCGTAATCGTCATATCGTTGACACCAATCGTATTGAGTTCCTGATTTAAGTGCTCGTATTCCTTTCCCAAGTCCTTTATTTTTATGAGATAAGCATCCACCATTTCTTGTTCCTCTTCTACTACTTCTAAATTGGCTAATTCCACATATATAGATGAAATAAAATAGGTTTCTACTTTTTTTAAATCAGGAGAAATATCCGATAAGGTAAGGAGTGGCTTTTCTTTGGATGCACCAGGACTTACATTCATCTTTGAAGAAGGCTTATCCTCTGGCGAACCATCTTCTTGTATAGGCGATATGTCTAATGGCGGTGAATTATCCACAATAGCGGGATTTTCTATTACTGTTGTCTGCGAATGCTTCAAGGCATAATAGCCTCCCCATCCAATACCGATGAACAATAAAGAAGCTGCGGCTACCTGTAGCCAAATTGACATCAATCTTCGCTGCTTTTTTTGAGGAAACTGTTTGTCCAGTTTTTTAAAAAAACGATCTTCATGACCTTCAAAAAGATCAGGTGTTGATCGCTTTCGTTCCTGCTCAAATAATTGTCTAATATCCTGAGCCATAATATTGATGTTTTAAAAGCGTTTTCAATTTTTGTTTTCCCCGCCTCAACTGCGATCTGGAAGTGATAATCGTGATATCCAGTATTTGAGCAATCTCCTCATGATTATATCCCTCAATCAAATACAACATAAGCACTCGTTTGTATTTATCAGGTAGCGTAAGCATTACCTTTTTTATTTCTTCAATAGAAACCGTATCCTCTACTTCCCAATTGGTTTCTTCGACGGGGATATCTATTATGATTTGCTCCTCCACTTGAGGTCTTGTTTTCTTCGACTTTAAAGTATCCAAACATTTGTTGATCACAATTTTTTTCAACCAGGCACCAAAAGCTACGTCCCCATTATATTGCGCTATTTTTTGAAAGGC
>JBLHJZ010000291.1:0-6471 GCA_047619515.1 Saprospiraceae bacterium
AAAGAAATCAAAGCAGAAGGTACACCGCCATTAGAATAAGCGAAAGCATCAGTATCCGTACCTGTTCGACGGGAGGCAGCCTCTCTCTGGATAGGGATTTTATTATCTTCAGCTGTTTTTATAATAAGATCAAGTAATTTATTGTGCACTGCGGGAGCATAAGTAATAGAAGGGCCATTACCTGCCTTTACATCTCCCATTTGTTTTTTATTCATCATCGGTGAATGTGTATCATGTGTTACGTCTGTCACGATAGCTACATTTGGTTTGATGGTATTAGTGATCATTTCTGCCCCTCTCAAGCCAACTTCTTCCTGTACTGCGTTAACGATATATAAGGAGTAAGGAAGTTTGACTTTGTTCTGCTTTATCAACCTTGCTACTTCAGCGATACAAAATCCACCCATTCTATTATCCAGGGCTCTGCCGACAAAATACTTGTCATTGAGCATTATCATTTCATCTTCATAGGTGATGACACACCCGACATGAATACCCATGTCTTCCACTTCCTTTTTACTGGAAGCACCGACATCAATAAAGATATTTTCCATGGTAGGCACCATTTTCGCAGCATCTGCGCCTTTTCTAACGTGAATGGCGGGCCAGCCAAAAACACCTTTCACCATACCTTTTTTGGTGTGGATATTTACTCTTTTGGAGGGTGCTATCAAATGATCGGAACCCCCATTTCTGGTCACATTAATATAGCCATCATCGGAAATAAAGAATACAAACCAGGAGATCTCGTCAGCATGACCCTCTATCACTACTTTGAAATCCTGTCCAGGATTTATAACACCATAGGCCGTTCCATAATTATCTAAGCCCCAATCGTCAATATAGGGCTTGAGGTAGTCTAGCCATAATTTCTGACCCGGTGCCTCAAAGCCAGTCGGCGAAGCATTATTAAGATAATTATTTAAAAAAGTCTCGGATTTCTTATTCAGAATAGCCTTTTCTTTGGCTAATTTTTCGTTCTTCATATAGAATAAATGTTAAAATGCTCTATTTAAAATTGGTTAATGGGTTGAGCTCAAGAGATTGTGTGTAGTGTATTCTGATAGATATGAAGAGATAATTAAGTGTTTGGCTTTATAGAATGAATTATAAATACCTTCACTCCTAAGAGCACAAATCTATAAATAAAACTTACTTTATTTAACTCCTAGCCAATTTTCTGGCTCCAATCTCCACATTTTCAGCGTTTCCAGTTGATTTTTATCAATATATCCAATTTTCATGGCCTCTTCCAGCAAGGCATCATAGTTGGAAAGGGTGGCATAAAAGCATTCCGCTTCTTCAAAAGCTTTGCGGGCTTTTTCAAATCCGTAACTAAATATTGCCAGTACTCCCGCGATATTGCAACCATGATCTTCCAGTGCATGAACAGCTTGAATACTACTGCCTCCTGTCGAAATCAAATCCTCGACCACTAATACTCTTTCATTTCCTCTCAACTGGCCTTCAATCAGGTTTTGCCTTCCATGCTC
Source organism: Saprospiraceae bacterium (assembly GCA_047619515.1). GTDB lineage: Bacteria > Bacteroidota > Bacteroidia > Chitinophagales > Saprospiraceae > JAHDHW01. The sequence continues at coordinate 1,494 of JBLHJZ010000291.1, forward strand.
TTTGGCTTTACTTCTTACATAAATAAAAGGCAAATCCAACTCCGCCGCCAACAGCGCACCATGAGCTATCCCTGCCGTTGCTACACCCGCCACCATATTGAATTTACCGAATTCCTTCGATTTTTCAGCTAAAGCTTTGACTATTAATTTGCGAGACTGGGGATAAGACAATACCACCCGGTTATCGCAATATATTGGAGACTGAATTCCCGAAGCCCAGGTAAAAGGATTTTGGGGACTCAATTTTATTGCTTTTATTTGCAATAGTTGTTGTGCAACTTCAGAAGCTATATTCATTTACGCTGTATCCGTTTTTAATAAAGTGCCAAATGTACAAAATATATATAAATGACACACCACTTTTCCTGGTGAATCCTGAGCAACTCCATGATAAGTCCCTGAATTTTGGTCAAAAGTTAGTTGCCAGATATAACGGCAAACCAAAATTTCTGTTTCATTATATTGATATGTTGGAAAAAACAGATCGCTATGATGCCGTCATTATCTTTTATCATAAAGAAAAAAAACTGTTTGCCGATTTTAAAAGCCTTTATAAAAGAATTGATGCTGCTGGTGGCATTGTTTATAATGATAATAAAGAAATCTTAATGATTTACAGGCGCCAATCATGGGATCTTCCAAAAGGTAAAATCGATCCGGGCGAAAGCAAAAAAGCTGCTGCAATACGGGAAGTACAGGAAGAAACCGGCATTACGGACGTTAAAATAGTCAAACGGCAAACTAAGACCTTGCATACCTACCGGCTCGAAAATGGTAATAGGGTGCTAAAATATTCCTTTTGGTACCTCATGAAAACCAGTGAACAGGTATTGACTCCCCAGGCGGAAGAGGATATCGAAGAGGCGGTATGGATACGGCCGGGAGATTTTATCGCCAGTAAGAAAAAAGCTTATGGCAGCATTATGGACGTCCTCCTGAACTTAGAGACTACTTGAAAAAACAGGATAATATTCCGAACTTCAAGATAATGATTGTATTTTGTACTAGGACATGAGTTTACTTTACCCTCCAAAAAATTAATTTTAACTTTTTTTTAATAAAAATTACTTTTATTACAATTTTATAATCAGAATTGTGTTCTAAGTTTTGTAGCTTTATCGTTCTTTTAATTTCCCAAAAGCCTTTTATTCATACATTTATTTTAAGCCACCAAACCCCACCATATTTTGTTTGGTTTTCACTGAAGTGAGTGGTTTTTATTCTTGAAATCTATTCCTTATCTTTGGAAAACAAAATTTTTAGTAACGAACTTAAAACAGTAGGAAATTATGCCGCGTTTGAAAATTATGCCCGCTTTATTCATATTTACCTTTCTAAGCAACTTTTTATTCGCACAAGCATCAGCCGACAATAGTGATAGATTTGTCGCCAAAGGAATAACCCTTACGGAGGCTCCTGATCAGGATTGGTCGATTTATAATGATGAAGAAAATAATCTTTATTACATCGACTTCGAAAAAATATCGTTCAACCTCAGCGAAGTGGTCGTTTTGAATGAAAACAACCAGGTTGTTTTCATTGAAGAAGTATTCGACCTCCCTGTCAATACCATATATGAATTAGATTTTAATTCTTTTGGTCCCGGTAAATTTAGCATCGAGCTTCGTTCTTTTACAAAATTTATTCAGCAAGATGTTTTGATTAAATAAGACAGAAGAAAAGGTAGAAAGGGGTAGGAATGGTTAAACTTTTCTACCCCTTTCTAATTATCTACCTTTGCACCCTTTCTACCCTTCCCAATAAAAAAAACCCCAAGTTAAATCCTCAGGGTCATTACAAATCAACTAATCAAAAGAAATTTAAGCTCTTTGGAGGTCTTTCTTCTTCTCCGGAAGTTTCTTTAAATGCTCTCCACCTTCAATATTCAGGTTTAAATCATTGAGATCCTCGAAGTTAAAAAGGCCCTCTAGGCTCAGGAGAATAAATCCATCTTTACCTTTAACCGTAATCAACACATCAGTTATCATATCTCCGACCTCTCTAAGATGAAAATCTATGGCCTCATCCCCATCCTTCACCCGCATTAATTCCTCGAAATCTTCATTTTTAACGTTTTTTATAAACTGCTGGTAGTCATTATGCTTAACGATAGCCCCTTCTTCAACAATCAAAACACGCAAATTAGAGATTTTACTGCCCTGTTTTCCAGTCTCCCTATCGATCCCGGAAAACACAAAATTTAGGAGTTGTCCGCTGAGATTGATGGAGGTCACCTCCGTATTGCTTTTGTATTTTTGATAAAATTTTTCAATACTGTTTGCCTGGCTAAAGATGCTCAGCGGGAGGCATAAAAGTGTCAGGCAGAAAAATATGTTTTTCATGCTGTATGGTTTTGTTTGATAAAATAATGAGAAATAGGCTCTTTCAACAAATACAGGTTAACATACCTCCGGCAGTTAAAAAACCTGTGGTACTAAGCCCTGTCAATAGTCTTTTTGACTGCCTCTTTAGTCTCTTTCGGCATGACATTGATCTTCTTGTCCCGGAATATGATAGCTTTCAAAAACTTACTGAGGTCTTTATACTTAAGGCTGGTTTTCATACTCAGCATCACAAACTCTTCACCGTCATTGACCAAAATCAGTAAATTTTTAATCTTTTTACTGTTTCCTCTCATCATGATATTGACATTCGTTTGTCCATCTTTCACGATGATCAGATCGCTAAATTTATCTTTGTTTCTGGCAATATCTACAAATCGTAAGTAGTCATTTTGGGAAATGGCGTTTTGATCCTCCGCAACCACAATTTTGATACTTTTGATATATTTGGTCATTTCCAGGGCAAGTTTCGCATTAGGATCTTCGTCTATATGTTTTCTGGCAATTCCAGCTCCCATATGGATTAGAAATCCGGGTAAGGACAACTTTACGGTTTCTTCACTTTTGTTGACCTTATGATAAAACTTTCGAACGCTTTTTTGGGCTTCCCCATTTATTGAAAAAAGTAAGACTGAAAAGACGAAAAATATATTTTTCATAGTAATATCGGATTCAAAGGTTAATGGTTTAGGGGCTTAGTTAGACTTCTTTTCCCTGTTATTCAGCTTATCTAAATGCTCTACCCCATCGACATCTAGTTTTTTCGCCAATTGAGATATTTTATCCAGGTCTATCTTTCCTACAAAGCTGACCATGACAAATTCATCCGCTCCTCCGACAAGAAGCAATAATTCATTGATCATATTCCCTTCCTCTTTGATTAAAAACTGGACATTTTCGCCTTCGTCCCGGACAGTCAGTAGTACCTCATAATCCTTAGTATTAATGGTCTTTACCGCTTCATTATAATATTGCGCTGCATTTTGTTCAGTAGTCAATACTCTGAGTGATTTTAAATCTTCAATTACTTCCATGATGGCAGCAGCCTCCTCATCCTCTAATTCATCAATTTCCAATTTCCCCAGCAGTTGGAATAATTTAGGACTGAGATAAACTACGGTAAAAGCTTCATCATCCATGTACTTAGAAAAGTATTTGGAAATCGCATCTTCCTGTGCAATGGTGGCACTCATAAAAGAGAACATGGAGATCATAAAAACTAATAAATATTTCATTTTTTAATTGTTTTAAATTTGAAAAAATTACGAATACCTAGTACGTATTGTATTCCAATTGAACACGCACTTATGAATATTTAGCGACCAGCGGAGTATAGATTAATGATTGGGTCCCTTCAACCATTAGCTAATACCCTGGTTTCTAATTCTTAATTACCTTAGTTGCTTTTCGTACCTGGGAAATCCCTGCATCTGCTTTGTCAGTTCCCTTCTTTAGCTTTTTAGATAGGAGCAATAAAGCTGTTTTTACCTCTGCGTAGGCTATTTGAGCTTCTGCTTTTTCTTGATTACTCAAGTCGTTGAGAGCCATTCTATCTCCTTGAGCGTTAAAGAAGCCTTTATTAAAAAAGAAAAGAACTCCAGCTAAAATCGCAGCTACGGCAGCTATTCTTCGAATATAAAAGCTTAAAGAATGAGCTCGGGGCTGGGTATTAGCTACAGCTTTTAATCTTGAAGAAAATCTTTCATCAAAATCTCCGTTGAGATTCGCCTCCTGCTCTTGTTTGAAAAACTGAAATAATGGCCGTACGGATTCAAATTCTTTGGGAATATCCTCCTGGCTGAAAAACTCGCGAAGCTTTGCTTCTTCCTGAAGAGTGCTTTCTCCCTCCCAGTACTTTTCGAGTATAGTATGAATCGTATTAGAGTCCATATGATTCTGAGTTTAATAACTGAGAACGGATGTCTTTCCGTGCTCTAAATAAATTTATCTTTACCTGATCTAAGGTTATATTTAGTATTTCTGAGATTTCATTATAAGACATTCCTTCTATGTCTCTTAATTGCATGACCATTCGTTGTTTATCGGGTAGGCCAGCCATCATTTTTTCAATCCTGCTTATGGTATCATTCGCTACCGTTGTCTGGTAGGGAGAAGCAGCCTGGCTGGGCATATCATAAGTATCTGGCAATGCATCTACCCTTCTGTGTTTTGACCGCAATTTGTCGATAGATAGATTTTTAGTTAATGTCATACACCAGGCTTCCAGATTATTGAATGATTCCACTTCACTCCGCTTATTCCATACCTTGATAAAAACCTCTTGGACTACATCTTCTGCTTCCGCCACATTACCGACTATCCGCAGCGAAAAGCGGAAAAGTTTATTTTTTATCGGCAATACTAGTTTTTTGTACTCTTCGATTATCATTATGTTAAAATGACGATTACTAATTAATGTTTGTTACAGGTCTCCTGCAATATTTAACTTTAACTTTAAATTTTCCTTGATAGCAAGTGATAACTTTCTGATTTTCAATATCTTAAATTTTATTACCTAAAATTAAAAGTCCAGCGGATTCCTATTTCTAGGAGAAAGTATTTACTTAATAATAATTTTAATACTTCTTGACAGGCTTTTTTTCGAATTTTTCCTAGCAAATAAAATAATAAATATG
>JBLHJZ010000292.1:0-6457 GCA_047619515.1 Saprospiraceae bacterium
CGAGACCTGCTTATGCCATTTTCATTTAGAAATTCGACCACCGCTTTAGCTCTCTTTCGGGAAAGGTACATATTATAATTATCTTCTCCCATGCTGTCGGTATGTCCCCGTATCTCAATGACCATACTAGAGTTATCCTGCATAAGATTCAATAATTTATTGAGCTCAGCGAAAGATCGGGGCAATAATTCTGTTTTGTCTGTATCAAAGAAAATATTGCTAAGTTGTATAATTTTTCCTTCTTCTACCGTGATGCAACACAAGTCGTTTTCTTTGACGGGCACTTTAACGAAAGGATCCGTCTTTTTCAAAACGACATCATCTATATAGTAATAAGCATAGTTCAGGCAGTTGCTGAAAGGAATCCTTTTCTCCGTAAGACTATCAGAGTGAAAATTTCCGATAATAAGATATTCTGCTTCCGTATCGGCGATAAAAGTCCCTGATACTTTAATCCATCTATGCTCTGGTGCAGATAGAATGTTCTTAGCTACTACCTGTGGTTTGAATTCAAGAAGTACATCCGTTTTGACCTTAATTTGGGAAGTCGAAAAAAACATTCCAATTCTGTCTATTTGAATAGAACGTGGCAGGTGACTGACAAAAAACTCCGCATAATATCCCTGCCCTATAACGAGTGGTTCCACTAATTGTATCTGAATATACTCCCGGCAATGAGGTTTGCCTTCTTCACAACCATAACCTGTGATGCCGACCATAGATTCCCCCCGATGAGGCGTTTGTTTACCAAAACCTTTCGATGCCCAGTGAGCCGGTACCCTGACCTTTGGCCCAAAAACATCAGGGGAGGCTGCCGTAGCGGAATCCCAGTACTTCATCACATCCGTAAAATGTTGTCCTTTGTAAAACCAGCCGATAGGGGTACCAGAATAGGTCTCAAATCCAGGGTTAGGAACTATATTTTTAATATCTATATCTGCTCCTGTTTGGCTAAAACCAGTAGTTAAGGTCAAAAGAATCAAGTATAATAAGTATAGTTTCTTCATTAAAGTTTTGATGATGCAGGACTAATAACGATTTTTGGTCTATTTGGCGTATAATTTACGACGTAAATATCCTATTTGTATAATTAAGCTCATAAAAAATAACGAATTCTTTATCCAGTGCCTTTTTTAAACATAAAATAGAGAAAAACCATACCAATATTTCAGTATTAACTCATTACCAATAGGTAGCTGTTATAAATTTTGAGTAGATTTTTGGGGAAATGACGTAGTCTGTTTTAGGGATTGTTAAAGAAAAGAAAATCCTCTTTTAGTCATTCGTTTTCTAAACAAAGCGTAGCTAATATTGGTTAGTTTGCCTAAACACCTGAGGAAAAATAATGCGAAAACTAAGGATCCTATCTATCTCCACTTTTACAATCCTAGCCATAATAAGTATATTTTATGTTTTCAAGCTGAAGTTTGCTTTTAGTCTGGATCAGTTTTTCCCTGAAGGAGATAAAGAATTGGAGTTTTTTCAGGAATTCATCAAAGATTTTGAGAAGGATATCAATTTCCTGCTGGTCGCAGTAGAACGAAAAGACGGCGTTTTTGAACAATCCTTTCTGGAAGACTTTCACGATTTTAGCCTGGCTACTCGAAAACTTCCACACGTAAAAGAGGTGCAGGCACTCACGATGGTTGCTTATCCTTTAAAAACGCCATTTACAATAACTTCTATTCCTGCTATTCATATTGACCAGCCAGCGAAATACAAAAAAGATAAGGATCGGATTCTTCAGGATGATCGCTTTGTCAACACCTTGATCAATGAAGATGCTACGGCTTTGGTGGTGGCTATCAAAACGGAGGATAATGTCATGCTGAAAGAATCAAATAAGCTCATTACCTCCATGAATGAGCTGATTTCCAAATACGCTTTTGAAGATTATCATTATATGGGGCCGTCTTATTTTCAAAAGGAAATGGTTGAAATGCAGATGAGAGAGGTTATTGTTTCTTCCATTGTCTCTGGGATTCTGGTTTTTATTGTCATGTTTTGGTTGTTTAGAAAACCCTGGGGGATTGCTATTTCTATTACCTCTATTGGCTTAGGACTGTTACTTTTCATGGGCCTTATGGGCGTTGCCGGATGGGAGTTGAATATCATGGCTGCACTGTATCCGGTTTTAATGATTATCGTGGGGACTTCTGATGTGATCCATATCATGTCTAAATATATCGATGAGTTGCGAAAAGGAAAAACCAGAAAAGAGGCAATCACCATTACGATAAAAGAGATAGGTCTGGCAACTCTGCTGACTTCTGTTACTACCGCTGTAGGTTTTGCTACCTTGATGACGAGTAAGATTTCTCCGATCAAGGATTTTGGAATGAATGCAGCGATAGGGGTTATCATTGCCTATATTACCGTGATCTTTTTTACGACAGCAGTACTTTCTTTGTTGAAAACGGATCAGCTTATAAAACTGGGGAAAGGGCAAATGTTTTGGGAAAAATTGATGCAATGGATCTATCATTATACGAAGAATAATTCCAAGACAATAATCGTGGGGAGCCTGGTTGCCCTGGTGGTTTGTTTGTATGGCATTTCTATGATCACGACAAATTATCGCATAGAAAGTAATCTACCCAGAGGAAAAAAAATCACTGCGGACTTTATGTATTTTGAAGATGCTTTTGCGGGGTTCCGGCCGATGGAGTTTGCCGTCTTCGCCCAGCAGGATTATAAAGCGGATGATTATAAAGTGCTTCAGGAAATTGATAAGCTGGAAAAGCATCTCCATACTTTCCCTTCCATTAAATCCATAACCTCTGTCACTGCTATTTACAAAAGTATCAATCAGATGTACGGCCAGAACAAAAAGGAATCCTATCGAATGCCGGATACGGAAATTGCCTATGAACGCTATAAAAAAATAGCCAATAAGATACCTGACAGCAACACGAATGTGTTGATCAGTAAAGATCAAAAAAAGGCCAGGATTACTTCAAGGGTTTTGGATCTGGGAGCTGACGAGGTACAAAATCTGGCTGGAGAAATAGATCAGTGGATCGCAGAAAATATAGATTCCTCAGTGGTTCAATTCCGTCAAACCGGCACTGGTTTTATTTTGGATAAAAATGCTCAATATGTTCGCCGCAATTTATTAGAAGGGCTGGCACTGGCCATCCTTATTGTTGGACTATTGATGGGTTTACTTTTTAGAAATTGGAAAATGGTGCTCATTTCAATGATTCCAAATATCTTTCCTTTATTATTGGCTGGTGCCATCCTGGGTTACCTGGGGATAGAACTTGAATCAGGGATCGCCATCATCTTTGCCGTTATTTTTGGCATTGCCGTCGACGATTCCATTCACTTTTTGAGTAAATATAAATTATCTAAAGAGAAAGGGCTTGACATGGAGGCTGCCCTGCATGTTACCTTTTTGGAGTCCGGCAAAGCGATTTGTTTGACTTCGGTTATTTTGTTCTTTGGTTTTTTAATCATGTTGTTTTCAATCCATCCTCCCAGCGTGACAGTTGGCGTATTGATTAGTATAACATTATTCAGTGCCTTGTTGACGGATTTGTTTTTGTTGCCGGTGCTGATTAGGGGGATTTTAAAAAAATGAAAAGGCAGGAGTACAATGGATGGAAAAGGCAGGAAGGGGTAGAAAGGTAGAAGTGGGGCTTTGGATTCGTTAGTCATAGAGGGAGACTTTTTTATTCCTCTTTACGTTATATTCAGGTGATGAATCTAAAAATATACTTATCTGTTTTGCTGCTTTTTTCTGGCGGTTTTGGATTTACGCAGTCTTTTTCTACCATTGATCAGCATGCGACCAAAGCGCCTCGAAAAATTTCAAAGCAGCTTCCAGGTCTCACTGAATACCTGATCCATGATTATACAACAGACCTTGAAAAGGTTCGTAGTTTCTATACCTGGATAGCTTATAATATAAAATATGACAGCGCTGCCTACACTAGAGACCGGAAGCGGATTAACCGATCAAATGAAGATGTGCTTGATCGCAGGCAAGCGGTTTGTTTTGGTTATGCTACACTTTTTAAAAGAATGTGTGATATAGCTAACATCCCTTGCGAGGTCGTCTATGGTTATCCTAAAAACCAGCTTAGTAAATCCGTGGACTTGACCAGTGTCAACCATGCCTGGAATGCAATATACATTGATCAGCAATGGCAGTTGCTGGATATCACCTGGGGCAGTGGAAATGATAAAGCACAGCTCGAATACTTCTTTTTAACTACCCCTGCTGAAATGATATGTTCGCACTTACCTGCTGATCCGATGTGGCAATTATTGGATTGTCCGATAAAACCAGACATTTTCCAAAAAGAGAAAGGCTATATCAAAGCTTATCTGCTTTCTGCTGAAAAGTGTTTTAATTATCAGGATAGCATTGATGCCTTTTTAAAGTTATCTCATTTAGAACGAAATTTGAAAGATGCGCTGAATAGTTATCAATTTAATCCTGTTGATGAAAATAAGAAGGAACTGGGTCATAGTTACATGGATCAGGTGAGTATACTTAATGACCTTGCTGCAGGTTTGGAATTGACAGATTCCATTGATGCGATCAAGGCGATTCATCTCCGGATTATTGCCATATGCAAGCTGGCAGAAAATTATATTGCCTTATATGATCATCAAAAGGAGAACCTGGCCTATTCTCATTTCAATTACGGGGTGGCTTTATCAAAGGAAATCAATCAGCAGGATGATCCGAAGCTGATTTTGGCGGAAATGCTTTTTCATTTCGAATTGGCGAAGGAAATCATGGAGCGTTTACCTAAGAATGTTTTGCTGGACAACGCACTAATGCAGATAGAAGTGTATATAGATTGGGTGCGGGAGTATTGACTTGAGAAGGGCCTTATGTATGGCAATCGCAAGAAAAGCTCAACCTATAAAAGGTGATCGCTTCGCATGTGATGTGGTGATCGACCTAAGTCTTGTGAGGTCGCTTCGGAGCGATTCCACAAGACCGTAGGTCGATCACTTGGACGTAGCCCAATCATATATAAACCGATCCCTAGCCTGTAATTCAAAAAGTTGAAGCCATTCTTGCGATTGCCAGATGACCTATTGTGAATCTACTTATCTGTTTTTATCTTTACTGCAAAATAGGTTTGCTAACTTTTCTTCCTTTTCCTTTTCTTTTATATCACATTAGGACACATTAGGGTGGTCTTATTCCTAAAAATTAGGAGTAAACTTATTAGCTTTGTAAAGCAATTTACTAACTAATCACTCTAGTATTAAAACACCTGCCATAATGCGTACACTTATATTACTTTTCACTTTTAGCCTGTTGATTTCTTGTACTGACCAGAAAACACCTGCTAAAGAAAATATTGCCACCACAGTGGTCAATAAAGAGGGCGAACCAGAGAAAAAAGGCGTAGCTAATCCTCCGGCAAAAACAACGGAAGACGAGGCACCAAAAATTCAATTGGACAAAATTCAATTGCCCGAAGGCTTTAAAATCGACTTGTATGCAGAGAAGGTAAAAAATGCCCGCTCAATGTCTTTGAGCCCCACAGGAACGCTCTTTGTAGGGTCGATGCGAAAAGGGAAGGTATATGCCATTCAGGATACAAACGGCGATAAAAAAGGAGATAAGATTTACACCATAGCAGATGGACTGAACACGCCCAATGGCGTAGCATTCAGAAATGGAAGTTTGTATGTAGCAGAAATTAATCGAATCCTACGGTACGATGACATTGAAAATAAACTGGATAACCCTGGCGAACCAATAGTAGTCTATGACAAGTATCCTACTGAATCACACCACGGTTGGAAGTATATCGCTTTCGGCCCGGATGGCAAATTGTATGTCCCGGTCGGCGCACCTTGCAACATCTGCGAATCAGCAGATGTTTATGCTTCTATCACCCGAATGAATCCCGATGGCAGCAATATGGAAGTCGTACAAAGAGGCATAAGGAATACCGTTGGTTTTACCTGGCATCCCGATAACAAAGAACTTTGGTTTACGGACAATGGCCGCGACTGGTTGGGTGATGATATACCGGCTTGCGAATTGAATCATGCAGATAAGGATGGACTCCACTTTGGTTATCCTTATTGCCACCAGGGGGATTTACCAGATCCTGAATTTGGTACTAAACCTTGTGCTGAATTTATACCTCCTGCACAAAAACTGGGTGCCCATGTAGCACCTCTGGGTCTTGAATTTTATACTGGCAAGCAATTTCCTGCCCAATACAATAAACAAATATTTATCGCTGAGCATGGCTCCTGGAACCGCGCAAAGAAAAGTGGTTATCAAATTTCTTTAGCTACGCTCAAAGACAATAAGGTTGTTTCTTATGAGCCATTTGCTCAAGGTTGGTTAAACAAAACGGATGATACGGTCTGGGGAAGACCTGTAGATATTGAGTGGATGCCGGATGGTTCTATGCTCATCTCAGATGATTATGCGAATGCGATTTATAGAATCTCTTATCAGGAGTGAGGG
>JBLHJZ010000293.1:0-6446 GCA_047619515.1 Saprospiraceae bacterium
GTTTTTCATATTTATTACTTTTACAACATCACTCTTAGAAAGGAATAATAATTCGCGAAATTCGTAATAATCTGTGTCGGATAAAAAAATTGTCTTCGTGTTGAATTATTCCGGCGTCACATAAGCCGCCGTAATCCCACCATCCACCAAAAATTCCGTACCCGTCATATAAGAAGAATCATCAGAAGCTAAAAACAAAGCCGCTTTCGCCATTTCCGCTGCCTCTCCAAATCTGCCCATAGGAATGTGAACCATTCGGCGTTGTTTCTTCTCCTCTGTATTTAAAAATTTCATGAGTAACTCGGTTCGAAGTGGGCCAGGGCTCAAGGCATTTACCCTGATATTTTCCCGGGCATGGATAATGGCCAATTCGCGGGACATCGCTAAAACAGCGCCTTTGCTCGCAGTGTAGGCAAGTTGAGGCGTAGCTGCGCCCAGATGTGCCACAAAGGAAGCGGTGTTAATGATGGAACCGCCGCCAGATAATCTCATCAAAGGAATGCCATATTTGCAGCCAAAAAACACCCCTTTGACATTGATGTTCATCGTCAAATCCCAAACCTTTTCATCAGTGGATTGACTATCGCCATCATCACTATGCATAATGCCAGCATTATTAAACAGGATGTGTAAGCCTCCAAATTGTTTTTTGGCGAAAGCCACCATTTTTTTACATTCTTTTTCAGAAGAAACATCGGCTTTACAAAAAGCGGCTACTTTTTTAGCATCGGTAATCATTTGAACCGTCTTCTTTCCTTCGTTGACGTTGATGTCAACTACTACTACTTTTGCGCCTTCATTGGCAAAGAGAATGGCGGCTTCGCGGCCAATGCCGCTGCTGCCACCGGTGATCAGGGCTACTTTGTTTTTTAGTCTCATTTTTTAAATTATTTAAACCTCATTACTCTTTCAAGTTTAGTCTGCGAAAATCACAACTGGATAAATAGAAGTCGACAATAAAAACAAGTTGCTAACTTATCTCCTTATGTTTTTTCAAAATTTATTTCTCGTTATTAATCTGTCATAGATTACAAACCAGTCAAATAAATTTGACGGCTACCTCAAATCCTTTCAAAATATCTTTTCCGTTCCCAATCCGTTACGGATTTATTATAAGCATTTTGTTCCGTTTTAAAATGATGCGCATAATGATCCACTACTTCTTTTCCAAAGGCCTGTTGCGCAAATTCACTGGTTTCAAATTTTTCAACAGCTTCCCCAAGTGAATACGGCACACGGGGCAAATGTTTCGCAGCATAGATATCTCCTTCAAAAATCTCCGGCGGCGCAATTTTGTTTTTAATACCATCCAAACCGCAGGCCAGTGAAGCGGCAAAGGCCAGATAAGGATTGCAATCCGCTCCGGGAATCCGACATTCAATCCGCAAGCTTTTTCCCTTGCCGACGACCCGGAATCCTGCTGTCCGATTATCATAACTCCAGGCCACCCGAGTCGGTGCCCAGGAACCATCGGTATATCTTTTATAAGAATTGACCGTCGGTGCATAAAAAGGCATGACGTCTTCTACATGAGCTATCCAGCCTCCTAAAAACCATTGAAAAATATCGGAGCCTTTGACGGGACCGAAATTTTTATCTCCAACAAAGGCATTTTCTTCCCCCTCCCAAAGGCTGATGTGAATATGGCAACTTGAGCCTGCCTGGTCTTCGTGATATTTCGCCATAAAAGTTACAGAGATACCTTTAGCATCCGCCAATTCTTTTAGACACTGCTTATAGACAATGTGCCGATCTGCCATTTCTAATATTTCGGCATAGCGAACATTCAACTCATGTTGTCCCAGGCCCCATTCTCCTTTGGAATTTTCGACAGGCACGCCTGAATTTTTTAAATGCTTTCGAGCTGCAGCATTGAAGTGTTCTGTTCGGGTACCCTGCAAAATATGATAATCTTCAATATACCAACCGACTGGTTTTAATTGATGATAATGCTGTTCAGATGCTTGTCTATAGCTATTTTCAAAAAGATAATATTCCAACTCAGAGGCAGCGAAACAATAATAACCTAAGTCCTTACATGTTTCTAATTGTTTCTGCAAAATAGACCGAGGTGCTACGGTTATCCAATCGTGGGTTTTATCATCCTTTACATCGCAAATCACCAAAGCTGTTTTTTCCAGCCAATCGGCAATTCGCAACGTATTCATATCAGGGACTAAATGAAAATCACCGTAGCCCAGTTCCCAACTCGCAAACGTATACCCCGGAATGGGCTCCATTTCCATATCAGTGGTAAGCAAATAATCGCAGCTATGGGTGCCCTCTTCAACAGCCGATTCAAGAAAAAATTCGGCATCGAATCGCTTACCGACTAATCGACCATAATGATCTGTAAAAGCGACAATGATTGTTTCAATAGTTTCTGTAGCTACTTTTTCTTTTAGCTCCTTAATATTTAGTTTTCCTTTTATTTTCATTTTAAAACTATTTATTGCAAAAGTGTTGGGTTACGTACATTGGAAAATTTATTTTGGCTATTTTTAGTAACGGGTAAATCATGTACCGATGAATTAGGGGGATTATTTGCCCAATTGAGAATATTCTTATACACAATGCTTAACCAGCCAGGCAAATAAATTAGCCGGCTACATTAAAATCGGCCCTCACTTATATTACGCTGTCCTAAGTTTAAACCATCCAAACGTTACCCCTAAAATAGCAAAATATACAAGAGCCAAAACTGGATTATAAACGGTGATCGCCACAAAAGCTACACTTGCAATGACCAAAGCCACCATCGGTGTATAGGGATAAAAAGGTACTTTAAAAGGACGCACTAAATCCGGTTCTTTTTTTCTTAATTTCAAAATAGCAACCATGGAGACGATATATAATGTCAAGGCACCGAAGCAGGCGATGGTAATTATTTCTCCTGTCTTTCCAGTGAAAAGAGCTATAATTCCAATCAAAGTATTTACAATCAAAGCATTGGCAGGTGTTCGGAATTTAGGGTGGATTTTACCTATAAAAGAGGGTGCAAAACCTACCCTTCCAAATTCAAAAGTCGCCCGGCCTGCTGCCAAGATAATCCCATGAAAAGAAGCAATCAATCCAAACAAACCAATCGAAGTCACCAAAGTATATAAAATATGCCCTTCTCCATAAATGTGCTTTAAGGCTAATGGCAGCGGTGAATCGGAGGCTACAGCGCCAGGTTCCGCAAAGACGACCGTTTCCCAGCCACCTACTCCGACAGCAGAACAAAAGGTCAAAATACAAAGCACCACCAAAGTCAAAATCGCTGAACCGAATCCTATTAAAATATTACGTTGTGGATTAACGGTCTCTTCAGCAACATTGGCAACGCCCTCGATCGCCAGGAAAAACCAAATCGCAAAAGGAAGAGCTGCAAAGATTCCTGCATAACCGTGAGGGAGTGCGTTTTTTTCCAAATTCGCCCATTCGAAAGAAGGCAAAGCTGCTCCTGCAAAAATCAATAATTCGATTACTGCAATAATGGTAATGATCAACTCAAAAGAAGCGGCTGCTTTGATACCGTAAATATTCAGTGCTGTAAAAATCAGATAGGCAACGATGGCAATAGCGATTATAGGAATAGTGGGCATAAATAAATTTAAATAAGCGCCAATCGCAAAAGCAATGGCCGGAGGGGCGAAAATGAATTCAATATTCTGCGCCATCCCTCCCAGGAAGCCCCAATCTTTGCCCAAAGCCCGTATCGCATAATCGAAAGCGCCACCTGCTTTAGGAATCGCACAAGCCAGTTCTGTATAACTAAAAGTGAAGGCGAGATACATGATCATGATAAAAATCGTAGCGATGGCTAATCCCAGGGTTCCTCCTTTTTCTAATCCTAAATTCCAGCCGAAGTACATTCCTGAAATCACATAGCCGACTCCTAATCCCCAAAGCATCAAAGGACCTAATGTTTTTTTTAATTGTGGCTGTTGATTTTCCATTGGTATATTTTTATAAACAAAGCTAATAGAAATACGGACTTACTCCAAGTACATTCTTTCCCATACTGGCAATCGCAAGTAAAGCTTAGCTCAAAAAAAGTGATCGCTTCGCTTGTGAGGTGCTGATCGACCTACGGTCATGTGAGGTCGCTTCGTAGTGATTCCACAAATTGAAGCCCACTCAGTTGTATAAAGTCACCGACCAAGTCTTTTCTCAACTCACTTCGTTCACTCGAAAGGACAAGGCTCCACTACAAGCTCTCTTTCCTTCTTATTCCTTTTCTAAATCGTCAACCAATAGTTAAATTTCAACACAATCGCCCGGCTTTTCAATCCAAAATTCTCAGCGGTATAATTATCTGTATACACCAGGAAGAGATCAGACATCGGCTGATAGCGCCATTGAATCCGGCTATTAATATTAAAATTATCAGCCTGGGTATTATATTGGATAAATGTCGTCCAAAAAATACTTTTAGAGAAATTCACTTCTATTTTGGGCCCGATCAGCCATAGTTTTGCTTCTCCATACTCCTCTGGGAGTGTTAGTATATTTCGTTCAAAATTAATCGCAAAAGTTCCCCAGGGTTGTTTGCGGTATTGAACATTTGCGCCAAAGCTATACAATGTTCCATTATAAAACCGTCCAAAATTTCCATTCAGGTTATAGGAAAATAACTTCCTGGAATTTGATCGGTAACGGAATTTAATGTTGCCGTAATGATACCACCCAGCGGGAAGGTTTTCGTATTCTTCGTCCGTAAAGTTGGAAGGGAAAGGCAGATACTCGGAGGTATGCTCTACGCCAATGTTAAACCAGGAAGTATTTTGAAAAAAAGCATTAAAACCTAATTGTGTATTTCTAACCGCATACCCAAATCCATCATTCCAAACCATATAATTTTCCAATTGGATCTTCGAAAAATTCAACATACCATTTTCTTTTTTTGGAAAAATAGTGTAGCCTAAATCTTGGAACCAATGTTTGAAACCAATTCGAATGGTGGTATCTCTATCTGCATCATAATTTTCCAGTCGATTAATAAAGCCTACGTCTGCAATATAATTTTCGCCCATGGCAACCAGGGAGGTTGTTAATGAAAATTTCCTAGAGTTATAGCTAATGCCGGTATGTCCAAAACCGGTAGATTTAAATTTCTCCGGATTAATGGAAGAATTATAACCCAGCCAGGTGGCAAAAGAACCATCCTCTGTAATGAAGGTAAACTCCCCACCGGCGTTTCTACTAAAATCATCTTTGTCAAAGGATCCGTCTTCATAAGACTGCCGGTTGATTACGATCCCTTTTATCGATGATCGTTTTAGTATTTTTTGTTGTAATACTGCTACTGAATAATTTTGCCCTTTTACATTATCAGTTGCTCTTGTTTGCATGGTCAAAAGTCCCACTCTCAAATCCTTCGTAGCATTTCCACTCAACCTTGCGCCAAATAAAATAGGTATTGGATTTCCATCATCATCCAAGCCAATCCGGCGTGAAAAAAAAGGTCGCATTGGAGGAATGCCAAAATCAGAAAAAATATCGCTGTTTTCCAGAAAGAAAGTCCGCTTTTCCGGGAAGAATAAACTAAAGCGGGTCAGGTTGGTTTGCTGCTCGTCCACTTCAATTTGAGAAAAGTCAGGATTGACGGTCAGGTCAAGATTCAAAGAAGAAGTCACTGCAATCTTTGCATCCAATCCGGCATCATAACTACTTTCGACATCTCCGTTACCTTCCTCGATATCCCTGGAAATATCTCCGGTGAT
Organism: Saprospiraceae bacterium; assembly: GCA_047619515.1. Taxonomy (GTDB): domain Bacteria; phylum Bacteroidota; class Bacteroidia; order Chitinophagales; family Saprospiraceae; genus JAHDHW01. The sequence continues at coordinate 5,709 of JBLHJZ010000293.1, forward strand.
ATAGGGTATGATTGAAAAGTTGGACTTGGTTCTGGGTGGAGGATTATCCCATACCAGCGTTCCAGCATAAGACAGATCAGTACCATCAAATTGTAAGGGAATAAAAGACCAGGTAGAATAAATATTATTTCCCAGATCGCAACGAATAAAATTAATCCCCCATTCTGTCACACCGGCCTCATAACGAATCGATTTAAAAGGTATCGCCATTTCTACTGACCAGTCACCTTCTGCTGTCTGGTGAACTTCTGTAAACCATTTATTGTCCCAATCTCTATTCATCCCTTCATCTCCACTACTGAATGCAGATAACAGTCCCTCCGTCTGTACACCATAGGCATTGGTAAAGAAAGCAAAACCATTAGTTTGTTGATTTACAGGATCCAGAAAAATACCAAATCCATCGGAAGACCAGATAACATTATCCCGTTTAAGGGTTTGAACGACATGATCTGTATTCTCTTCTTTGCAAAGGGCGGCTACATAAAGATTCTTATCATCATAAGTCATTCGGACTGTAGTCTGTAAAGGTGGTGTTCCTTCATCGGTGGGCCATTTATTTTTGAACTGTGTAGACACATCTGCTACTTTCCAACTCTCTTCATTATGCTTTCCATCCAATTCTATTTTATCTACAGCCCGCTTAATAGCCAGACGAAATTTTTCTTTATTTACCCCGTCTTGAGCGAAAAGTATCTGGGAAAATAATATTCCAAGGAAAAATAAAAGACAAAATTT
>JBLHJZ010000294.1:0-6438 GCA_047619515.1 Saprospiraceae bacterium
AGTTAATCAGGTTTATAAAATTGACTTCATCATTACCTTCGCATAAAGTAGAATCTGAGGCGATAAAATCAATCTCCAATAAGCCAATATAAATAGTATCCGGAGACTCTAAAGTCCTAAAGCAATTAGCAGAATCCAATAGGGTTAACTTAGGTACAAATTCACCAACCTCCTGATAAATATGGGAAATGGTATCATTACTCACATTAAAAGTAGTGTCCAATACCCCATCCCCAAAATCCCAGATATAGATAAAATCATCAACAGAATTACCCACAAAAGTTATCAAATTACCTACGCAGGCACTATCGGGGTTGAATGAAAAACCGCCAACCGGGCCATCTAACTGGATCAGATTTTCTAAAAACAAAGTATCACTACAATGTTCGTTTAAACTGGCAACTAGCTGGACATCATAAATTCCCGGGATAGTGTATACATGTATTGGGTTGTCCAGATTGGAAACGCCGCTGTTATCTCCAAAATCCCATTCGTAAATAAAGCTGTTTTGAGATTGATTTTCAAAAGTCACTATTAAAGGCGGGCAATTTGCATAAGCCGTATCTATAGCAAAAGCAGCCATTGGAATTATAATATCTATTGACTGACAATAATCCTGGACACAACCTGTAAAGTCAGAAATATTGAGGCAAACATTATACGTTCCAGGTATTGAAAACCGGTGGCCAGGGTTTATTTCATTCGAAAAACTCCCATCTCCAAAATCCCAGTTGTATGTTAAATTTGCACCAGTCGATATATTTATAAACAACACAGTATCCGTTGGACAGCTAACTGAATCAGCTTCGAACAGGGCACTTATGGAGGAAACATTTACTGCATCTGGTACGGTCAAAGTCGATTCACATCCCGAGGCATTTGTGACCGTCAGAGAAACAGGATATTCACCGGAGTTATTAAAAAAGTATTCCGTATTTGTTTCAGTAGAAGTTGCCAGACCATTACCAATATTCCAGCTCCATGATTGTATAGCGCTGATAAAACTGGAAGAATTATCAAAAAAAGCAACCGTTAAAGGTTCACAACCTCCGGAAGGCAGGCTCACAAAGTCTACATCTACCCCATCAACTGCTATGCTATCCGTAAACACCAAGGTATCCTGACAATTATTAATGTCTGTTACGATCAATTGAATCCCAGAATATATTCCCGGGTTCTGGTAAGTAATCGTTGGGTTTTCAGCATTACTATTTGAGAATGTAGCTCCGGAACCACTCCATTTCCATGAAACATCAAAAATGGAATTATTGGTAGTATTTACAATTAAAGGGCTACAACCTGATAAGGGCGCTAAAGTAAAATCTGCAACCGGAACCGTTATACAAAAATCAAGTGTCAATGAATCGACACATCCCGTTGTAAAATTATATACAATCTGAGTAGCTGTATAACAACCAACGTCAGGATAAATTACGACGGGATTTAATAATGAGCTCGTATCCGTATCATCAGCATATCCAAAATCCCAGAAAACAGCATCCGCTCCTACTGAATTATTAACAAAAGCAACCTCGAAAGGGCTATCGCAATCTCTATCCAGTATAAAAGAGGCTAATGGCACCTGAACTATAATATAGTTTTCAAAGGTAAGGGTGCTTTCACAGCCATTATGCGCAACATTGAGCGTAATATCGAAAGTATCAGGAGCAGCGTTATAATCATGTACCGGATTTTGATCTAATGAAATATTTCCATCGCCAAAATCCCAAAACCACCAATCACCATAATCGCTACTGAGATCTGTAAATTGGAGAACTTCATCCACACAAGCTACCAAGGGAGAAGCCTCAAAATTGACTATCGGAGGAATGCCAACACCAATGCTTCCTGCATTGACAACCGTATCTGAGCAGCCGAGGGTATTGGTAACCACTAAGGTAATATCGTACCAGCCGGTATCCACAATACTAAATGACGGCATCTGATCTGTGGAAGTAAATAGCGGAGAATTAGGATCGGAAAATGCGGTATCAATTTCCCAATACCAGGAGTTAATCGGACTTATCGATATAGAACTTTCAGCCAACGTAAAATTAACCGGGCTGCAACCAGACAGGTTATTAAAATCCATCTGAGCTTCCAAGGCAAATATTTCTATAATATCAGTAAAACTATTTATACAGCCATTGCTATCTGCTACTTCCAGATTGACAAGGTAAGTACCAAAATTAGTAAAGGTATGCGATGGGTTTTCCAAAGTACTCGTACTGCCATCGCCAAAATTCCAGGAATAGTTTGTCGCTGTATTTGAAAAAGCATCAAAACTGACCTGATGTGGAACTACACAGCCAATTGGATTATCGTTAACAAAATTAATAGCAGGTAGCGGAAACACTTCAATGCATTCGGTAAGTGTATAATCTTCCGTACAATCTCCCGCCAGTGCACTCAGTGTCACTATATAACAGCCAGGATCAGTATAAATATGTGTAGGTGAAGTAGCAGTAGAAAAATTTCCATCACCAAAATCCCACTGTATATCCGTAACCCATGGGAAAGATGTATTCGTAAATGATACGCTAAGATCCTCACATCCTTGATTCGGCGAATGTGTAAATTGCACAGCATTGCCTATATTGATTACATCTTCAAGGATCAAGGTGTCTGTACAATTAGTAAGGCTGTTTTCAGCAATTACACTTATTGTATAGCTTCCGTCATTGAGATAAAATGTCGATGGTGGGTTCGGTCCTTCAAAAATCGGAAATCCGTTTCCAAAATCCCAAAAATAGTTGACATTGGGCGCTGGATTATTGTTAGTTGCCGTGACTATAAATGGCGTGGTACAATTGTAAGTATCGCTTAAGGAAATATCTATTACCGGAAAATCGAATATAGTAAGATAGTCAGCTGCTGTAATGGAATTGACACAGCCATTATCATCCGTCACTGTCAGACTGATGGTATACGAATCCGGGTTTTCATAAGTACTGGAAATTTCAGGATTCGCCCCATTATCTACCACCACTCCTGTAGTACCTCCCAGCCCCCATATCCATTGCACGATATTACCGTCATCAGAGATAGATTCATCGCTAAAAGTAATTTCTGTGGGTACACAGCCCAGTTGATTATCTGAAGAAAAGGCAGGGCTGGGTAAATTATATACCGTGATAAAATTCTGCTTACATTCCGTATCAGAATTACCATTATTATCTGTCACCGTAAGGCAAATGGTATAGCTTCCCGGAGAACCAAAGATTCTTCCTGGATTTTGATTAGTAGACGCTACCCCTCCCAGATCCCAACTCCTACTAGTGATATTTCCAGAAGTAGCAATCGAAAGATCTGTAAATGAAACCTGCAATGATCCGCAGCCTGCCGTTACGTTAGAGGTAAAATCAGCAGTAACCTGAGCATGTAAAGAAGTTAAAAAGGGTGTCCCTAACAATAGTGCTAACAATAGCGTTAAAACCCGCATTTTGATATATCTGTAAGTGTCGGTAAAATTATTTCAGCCTAAGATTCAGTAATTGAAATGTTCAATAGGATATAGAACAAATAGAATTATGCACTGCTTAAAAAATAACTTTCCGATTTTATTTAGTGCTAAAAGAAATCGAAAAATCATTTTTTGATTAATGCTAGTAGCTTAAACGCATAACAAATAATTAAATTATGTCTGGCCTAAAAAAAGCTAAATTCAAAATTTAGTAGTGAGGCATAAAACGTCCTCCTGATGCATTAGGTTACATTTCAAGACTTCAAATATAGCTATTTTAAGTATTGTTTTTCAGTGCCATATATAAAAAGAGCCTTCAGGAACTACCTGAAGGCTCAACAACTAAAGAAGCATACTAAAAAAGTTCTTATATTATTTAAAAAGTGTGATATCTCCTTTTTTCATAATTTTCCCATCTCCGATCGGACATTGCGCTTCGATAAAATATATATACACCCCAGTTGGCATTTTCTTCCCTTTGAAAGTGCCGTCCCAGGTCTCAGAAGCATTCTTACTCTCAAAAATCAAAGCTCCCCATCGATCAAAGATTCTAAACAATTCTATCCCTGTCTCTTGAAGGGCTGGCGAAAGATCCAAGCCTAATTCATCGTTTAGACCATCATTATTAGGGGTAAAAATATTGGGCACCGCAATTAAATCAGTAGGACAAGTGTCGTTTTTTCTCAATACCGTATTATCTATAGTCCAGCAGCCTGTTTCAGGATCGGTAACCATAACTGCCAGACTCATCGTAGAATCCGGCGTAATTAGAGGGTTGTTGCAAGATACACAGCTAACTACCTCGATCGGTGACCATTCATAAGCGTAAGCCGCATTCCCATCTGTACTGACTGTTACCTCTACTGTCTGACCAGGGAAGAAATCAAATACACTGGTCAAAAACGTTTCTGGCCCGTTAATAACCGTCACTGTGACCTGTGCGGTATCCTCCTCACATGTACCAAGAGAACCAGTCACTGTATAAGTCATCGTTTCCTCAGGAGTTGCTACCGGATTATAAATTGTCGAATCACTCAAGCCAATAGTAGGCGACCAGGAAAATTCCTGTGCAGAGCCATAAGCTTCCAGCATAATATTGTCCCCTAAACAAACAACCTGATTTTCAGCAAAAACCTCCGCGCGTTCCACAACTGCTATTTCAATAGAGTCCGTGATAGTACATTCATCATTAGTTACAGAAAGAAGATAAGTTGTCGAGGAAGTCGGAGAGGCTGAAGGGTTTATTAGGTTATTGGCACTGAGCGAATTACCAGGCGTCCAAATGATTTCTCCCTCACCAAAAGCTTCCATCTCAATGCTCTCCCCAAGACAAATTACTTGGTCAGTCCCCGCATCGACATCGGATTCCATCATTACATTTAAAACCAATGTATCTATTACCTGACATCCGATATCTGTCGTTACGCTAACTATATATGTGGTGGTCTCCTCCGGGCTGGCAAGAGGGTCCGGGCAATAAGCGCAACTCAAGCCTTCGGTGACCATCCAAACCGGGTCATTTCCAAAATTTATATTCAATTGAATATCACTGCCTTCGCAAATGGTTTTATCAGGTCCAGCAAATGGTTGGGATTCGTCAACTACTTCTACCAGTACCTCCTCTACTGTCTCACAAGCAAATTCATTGGTTACTGTAACTACATAGGTCGTGGACACTTCAGGACTGGCAATCGGGTTAAAACAATCATTATAACAACTTAAGCCTGGACTAGAGGTATCCCACTGGTATTCAAACACATTGAGGCCACCATCAGCGGTGATCTGTATGATCGTATTGGCACAAATGGTAGTATCATTGGATATATTTACTATCGGAGCAGGAAATGGCCTTACCTCGACCAATACTTCAAAAGTCTTCGAACATCCGATGTTATTTTCAACAACAAAATAATAAATGGTAGTATCTAGCGGATTCGCTTCCGGATTTAAACAATCCGTACAACTCAAACTTTGATTTGGTAACCAATAGTAGTTTAATCCTGTCGGGTTTGAAAGAATTTCAACTTCCAGGACGACCATATTTCCCATGCAGATATTATAAGGTTCAGGTATCAGTACTTCCGGTACAGCAGAAATGCTGACCGTCTTTGAGGCATCGTCAGTACAGCCAATATCGGTACGGACAGTCAGCACGACGTCAAAGTCCCCTTCTCCATCAAATACATGCGTAGGATTTTGCACGGTACTCCCATTGGTATTATCGTTATAATTCCAATCCCATCCAGAAATAAAACCAGTACTAACTGTTGAAAGATCATTAAATGTAATTGAAAGTGGCGGACAGCCTAATGAATCACTCATCGAAAATGCAGCAACAGGCGTTTCTCCAACTTTTATAGCAGCAGGCTTTACAAGCGTATCTGAACAAAATCCATTATTAGAAATCAAAATTACATCAAAGACACCAGGATTATTATAATTTATCGTCGGTTCAAAAGCATTGGAAGTCCCAGGACTTCCACCATCAAAAAACCAATCTACTGAGCCAATTGGCAGACTTGAATTCGATAAATTGAGGAATGTCGTAACATCTTCTCCACTACATAATACGGAATCCGTAACCATAAAATCAACTCTCAATTCCTCCAGATAAATAGTATCCGGTGATTCGAAAGCTCTTACACATGAATTAAAATCTTCCAGTATTAATTTCGGGACAAACTTACCTACCATATCATATTCGTATTGCATCGTATCCGTCATTACATTTAAAGTCGAGTCTAAATTTCCATTCCCAAAATCCCAAATGAAATTATAAAAGTCAGCAGACTCCCCGTAGAAGCTAATCACTGCCGGAATACAGGCACTATCAATATCAAAGGAAAAACTTCCGATGGGGCCTTCTACTCTTATATAATCATCTATCACCAAAGTATCCGCGCAATACCCGTTATAGGAGGCAATTAATGTCAAATCAAACGCCCCCGGTTCCGTGTACACATGCGGTGGATTCA
>JBLHJZ010000295.1:0-6427 GCA_047619515.1 Saprospiraceae bacterium
TTGTTTTAGTATAAATATTGATAACATTTCTGTATTTTTGCCCAGAAAAAGTGAGTCAATTTGATCCAATAATTGAAGTAATAGAGGAGGAATATGAAATTCCACATTTGAATGTCAAACGGAAGATCTCAGCATTATTACCCTACGATTATCATCTTTCTTCCAAACAGTATCCGGTTCTTTATTTACAGGACGGGCAAAATCTGTTTAACCCTCAGGCGCCTTATGGTGATTGGGCTATAAACAAATCCCTGGGAAAGCTGGCGGCTACTGGTTTTAAAGACATTATCATTATAGCGATTGATCACGGAGAGCAAAAAAGAATGCTGGAATATCTCCCCTATGATCATCCCCGGTTTGGTAAAGGAAAAGGAAAATTGTATATCCGGTTTATGGAGGAAAAGCTCATTCCATACGTCAACAGCCATTACCGGACATTGTCAGGTTATGAATCTGTCGGGATTGGCGGTAGTTCTATGGGTGGATTGATCAGTTTGTATGCTGGGTTGACAGAGCCGGAAGTATTTGGAAAGATGATGATCTTTTCTCCCAGTTTGTGGATTTCTACTGAAATTTTTCAGCAAGCAAAGGCTTTTAAGGCACTCCCTTCCTCGAGGATTTATGTCTACGCAGGAGGAAAGGAAAGTCAAGCACATTTACCTAATGTGCTACAATTGGAATCTATTTTTAAAAAGAAGCTTGATAAAGGCGCTTTTTTCGATATGGAAGTTTCGGTAAATCACCTGGGCGAACATGCAGAAGTTTACTGGCGAGAAGAATTTCCAAAAGCACTTAAATGGCTGTTTTTCAATAATTCAATATGATATTTACACAAAATACTTCCATAAATCCAAAGTTGGATTTGATTATTCCTTTTCGAAAGGATAAAATAAATCAGGAACAGATTCATTTCCTTACGAAAATCAGGAACCCCGATTTCGAAGGTGATTTTTCTGAAATTCAGCTGTTATACGGTGAAAATGGTCAACGGATTTATCTCTTAGGTCTCGGCTCCGAAAAACATGCGCCAAAATTGAGTGAAGCCTTTCGTAGCCTATTTTTTAAACACAGTAATTATTGGTCTGAAAACATTCAACTGGATTGCCATGATTTGAACGAAAAGGAAATTACCCTGGCCGTTTTGGGTTTTGAAATGGGGGCTTATAAAATTGGCGCTTATAAATCCAAAGAAGAACCGGCGGCTTCAAAAAATCAATGTAATGTAATCCTTGTTTCAAAGGAGGATAGATCAATAGACATCAACGAAGGAATGTTTACCGGTGAGACGATCAACAGCATCAAAACCTTAGTCGATGCGCCACCGAATTATAAAACCCCAAAACACCTGAGTGAATGGGCCCTTCAATCTGCCCGGGAGTATGGATACGATTGTAAAGTACTCGACCAGAATGATCTGGAAAGAGAAGGCTTACAGGCCCTACTTGCGGTAGGTCAGGGTAGTATCCACGAGTCTCGCCTTATTATAAATAGTTATCTCCCCAATAAGGGTGAGAAAATTGATCTTGGATTGGTCGGTAAGGGCATTACCTTTGATTCTGGCGGTTTGTCTATAAAACCCTCGACAAATCTTCACTATATGAAAAGTGATATGGGAGGAGCAGCGGCGGTGTTAGGCGCAGTGGAATTAGCAGCGAAACTTAAGCTAAATATAAATGTGATCGGAATAATAGCCAGTGCAGAAAATGCAGTGGATGCCGACAGTTTCCGGCCAGGTGATGTGATAGGATCTTATTCAGGAAAGAGCATTGAAATCATTGACACCGATGCGGAGGGAAGACTGGTATTAGCGGATGCCCTGAGCTATATGATCCGACAGTACCAACCTGAGCACCTGATTGATTTGGCTACCTTGACCGGAAGTGTGGTTCGGACACTTGGTTTTTCAGCGGCAGGTATGTTCACTAATAACAAAGAGATTGCCCGGCACCTTATTCAAATAGGAACCGACATCCACGAAAGAGTGTGGTCATTGCCCCTTTTTGATGATTTTGAAGAAGAACTCCATTCGGATATAGCAGATATTCGAAATTTTAGTGGAAAACCTATCGCCGGTGCAATTACAGCGGCAAAATTCCTGGAGGCATTTACGGAATCCCATGACAAATGGGTTCACCTAGATATTGCGGGAGTGGCCTTCGGCAGTAATGCCTATGCAAAAATGAAAAGCGCATCCGGTTTTGGTGTCCGGTTATTAACAGATTTCATGAAATCATTCAACTAATACTATGTCTGACCAAGCCCTTAACTTCCTTTGCATTTCGACCTTTTTTAAAGGCCAGGATTTTCTTAAAGCCTGTAAAGCGGCAGGCAATAATGTCTATTTGCTCACTAAAAAGAAGCTCGAACATGAAGACTGGCCCTGGGAATCTATCGCCGATACTTTTTATATAGAGGAGTGGGTAGAAAAACATATAAACAATGGAATTGCCTATTCCTTCCGGTCTATCCAATTTGACCGATTTGTAGCCCTGGATGATTTTGATGTGGAAAAGGTAGCGAGTTTGAGAGAACATTTCAGGATGCCGGGAATGGGCGAAACCACTTCCCGTTATTTCAGGGACAAATTGGCTATGCGGCTCAAAGCACAGGAATCCGGAGTCCCTGTTCCTGCTTTCACTGCCCTTTTCAACGATGAAGCAATCAATACCTTTACCGATACTATCCCTGCTCCCTGGCTCTTGAAACCCAGGCAGGAGGCTTCTGCTACAGGCATTGTAAAAATCCATAGTAAGGAGGAGGCCTGGAGAATGGTACATGAACTGGGCGATGACCGGCATAATTACCTGATCGAAAAATTTGCGCCGGGAGATGTCTATCATGTGGACGGGCTCACCGTCGAAGGAAAAGTGGTTTTCTCACGGGTCAGTCAATATCTCGACACGCCATTTGAAGTCGCTCATGGCGGTGGTGTTTTTCGATCGCATACGATTGAAATAGGCACCCGCGAAGAAAAAGCTATGACAAAAATGAATAAAGCGGTGATGAAAGCATTCGGTATGCAGTTTGGCGCTTCTCATACAGAATTTATTCTATCGAAAGAAAACGGAAAGATTTTTTTCCTGGAAACCTCCTCCAGGGTGGGCGGGGCTAATCTTGCCGAAATGGTTGAGATCGCTTCCGGCATCAACCTTTGGGGAGAATGGGCAAGGATAGAGACGGCTACTTTGCGAAAAGAGCCTTATACCCTACCGGCTATACAAAACAATTATGCGGGGATAGTGGTCTCTTTAAGTCGCTATGAGCATCCGGATGATTCTGGTTTCGCAGATCAGGAGATAATGTGGCGAATGAATAAACCCTGGCATATTGGTCTGATCGTAGCCTCTTCTTCAAAAGAAAGGGTTATCGAATTATTAGATAATTACACTAAACGAATAGCGGAAGATTTTCATGCCAGCCAGCCTGCTGCTGGGAAAACGGAGCATTGATGGGTTACTTTTTATATTCTTAATTTTCCTTCTAAAACTATTCTAGCTATACTTTTAATAGTGAATTTGGCCGCACTAATGAGTTAGCTATCGGGTTTTTCTTTTTTCGGCGTACTGAAGGATTTGGGATTGTTGACATGCTCTTTGAGCATTTATTGATTCGTGTCTAAATTGTCTTTTTTTTGATTTGGAAAGTAAAATTAATAAATTGAGAGAAAATACTGACAACAATGAGTAAAAACGACAATATATTGGATGCTGTTGATAAGAATACGGGATCTAGGACATGTCCTGAATGTGGATATCAATTCTCTTTATTATTATTTGTAAAGAGATATGTGATGAAATTTGGCTTTCCTAAATGGACTTGTGAATCAGGGCTTCCCGTTACTTTTCAAAAGATGCCCCATCAGTTCCTCCTTCGTTTTTAGGTAGCGTTTATTTTCCTGCTTCGGGGTGATGATGATTGGAACCCGGCTCTTTACTTCGATACTCGATTTTTCAATCGCTTCGATTTTTAGCGGATTATTCGTGATAAGGTGAATGGATCTAATCCCCAGATCTTTTATAATTGCTACGGCAATATCATATTGTCGGGCGTCTATTTCCAATCCGAGGTGAACATTTGCGTCGGCTGTATTAAGCCCCTGATCCTGAAGATTATATGCTTTGAGTTTATTGATCAGGCCTATTCCACGGCCTTCCTGCCGCAGGTAAAGTACGACTCCTTTTTTTGTTGCAATCATTTCCAGGGCATTATCCAACTGCTCTCCGCAATCGCATCGATGCGAACCAAACAAATCTCCGGTCAAGCATTCTGAATGGATTCTCAGGAAAACAGGCTTGGAAATATCTATCTCCGGATGTACTAAAGCCAAATGAGGCATCGGCTCATTCAAGTCATCTGAATAGGCGATCATATTGAAAGCACCACTTCTGGTAGGAATAACCGCTTCTACTTGTTTTTTCATACTACAAAAATAAGCAAATTAAATAGGAGTCTTCGAGGATTTAGTTTGAAATACCATACTGACTTCCATCCTGCTACAGGAGAAACACGGTACTATTCAATTAGTTTTGGTCACGGTGTAAAAACAAAGTAAGGCCCAGGCCTGGGCTTTGATTATAATCCTAATTCAATTTGTGCTTTTTTGGAAAGAGAAGCTACGACGATATCATAAGCATGATCAATCATCGCCCTGAAATCATCGCCTGGGATGGAGCCATCCATAAATACAGAGTTCCAGTGTTTTTTGCTTTGGTGCCAGCCGGGCTGTACCGCGCTGTATTGCTCCTGCCATTCAATTGCTTTATCCGGATCACACTTGCAGTTGACAAAGGTAAAAGCAGGTTTCATCTCCTCTCCCATAATAAACATTTCTACGAAAGTCCAACAAAAGGCCTTTCCCCCTATTTTAAACCAGGCAGCCATATCTCCAAAAGGGTAAGTTTCTTCTACTCCCTTTTTCGACAAGCAATAATTTTTGAACTCTTCAAAGGTCATATTTCAAATATATAGAATTATTCGTCCTTATTCAATAAAAAGGTGAAAGATCAAGGGCCAAAGGTCAAAGCACCTGACCTTTGACCCTTAACCTCCCACCTTTGACCTATACCCCTTGACCTCTAATCTACACCCCCATTGCCTCCGAAAGGAACTTACTCAGCGGCAATGCTGCCTGATAATGATCCATCAGTATTTTTGGAAGCTTAGTCTCCAGGACGGTATCCGCTTTAAGATTAGCTATATAGTAAAATTGCTTGTTCGCAATCAGCGCTTGCTGCTCAGCTACTTCCTGGAATTCTTTGGGAATTCTTTTATTCTTTTCTCCCTGGATTCTACCGAATTTACTGATAAAAGCTTTGGCATTGATCAGCTTCTCAAACCCGGATAGATCTGATGCTATAGCTTCCCGGATACCCTGCAATTGGTTTTTATCAGGCATATAGGCGCCACTGTAAATTCCAAATTCTTTGGCACTTACCTGTAAATATAGTCCCGGTGTGCTCATGTCTTTGCGCCCGCCTTTGGATATTATCGCTGACACATGATTTTTGTAAGGCGATTTATCTTTACTGAAGCGAACATCCCGATGAATCCTGAAAATTGCATCCTTCGGTGTGATCACAATCGTCGGGTCTATAGCCTGCATGTTGTCTATCATAAGTCCAATAAAATTTTCAAAAGGAATTTTGACATCCTCCTCGTAGCTCTTTTTATTTGCATGAAACCATTCTCTATTATTATTTTCATCCAAATTTTTTAAAAACCGGAGAAAAGCTTTGTTAAAATATTCCATTTTGATTATTTTATGATTGAAGTTGATTAAGCTATCAAATTAAACTATAAAGCTAGAATATATATATTTAATTTTGGGCGCACAAGATTGTTTTTTGATATGAAAAATATTACCGTTATCGGATCCGGAATTATTGGTCTTACTACAGCTATCAAGCTAGAGCGTGAGGGGTATAATGTAAGAATTATTACCCGGAACCTCCATTTCAAAACCACCTCAGCAGTAGCGGCTGCTATTTGGATGCCTTTCAAAGCTGCCCCTGTTGAATTGGTGAATCAATGGAGCCTGGAGACTTACGAGGTATTTCGACAACAGAGCCTTGATCCGATTACGGGTATCTCTATGGTTGATTTTATATACCTTAGCCAGGAAGATAATGTTCCGGAATGGGAAAAGGCCGCTCCTCCCGGTTCCTTGAGGAAAGCTACAAAAAGCGAGCTTCCTCCCTCCTACTCTTTTGCTTATATTGCTCATGTCCCTTTAATCGAAACGCCGATTTATCTGGATTTCCTCTTTGATGAATTCAGAGGAGAAATCGTGCTAGATGAAATTTTAAATTTTGAAGAAATCGAACGCCCGGATTCATGGATTATTAATTGCACCGGGCTGGGATCAAGAGTACTGGCAAAGGACACCTTACTTTACCCCATCAAAGGGCAAATTGTAAAAATGGAAGCC
>JBLHJZ010000296.1:0-6413 GCA_047619515.1 Saprospiraceae bacterium
GGTCATAGAAAATCCTAACCTACGATCTTTCGATTGATTAGGTAGTGAGCTGTGCAAAGTCCTCACGTGATGAATAGACATTTCACCAGGTTGAAGTTCGATATGTCTAACCATATTTTCCTGAATTGGTTTCTGTGCTTCATCTCCGTCGTTCAGCAAATTATCTTCGATGAAGTTTTCAATATGCGGAATAAGACCAAGCTTGTGCGAGCTGCTTTCTACCCGAAGACATCCGCTTTCGCGAGTACTGGGGCTCAGCGCAATCCAAACAGTAGGTGCAACTTTAGAATACAGGCTTGAATGACGACCATCCTGATGCCAGGTAACATAAGCTGGATCCCCTACCGGTTTGCTGAATATTCTAACTGATTGCACATATATTTCCGGACCAATCAGGGTTTCCATATAATCTAATAGTCGGGGATGAGTTGCTAATTTATAGGACCAATCAAAAAATAAATGGGAAAAATCAAATCGTCTAACTTCACTGCCAAGTACTGCTTCAAGTTCTTCGACTTTGTTGCGATAATACCTTGCTTCTTCAGGTGATAAAAGAGGAATCGGATATAAAAAACCTTCCTCTTCATATTTGGGGAGTTGTGCTGCCAGATCAAATGTCTGTATTTTTTGAGGTAACATTGTTTATTAAATTAGTGTTAATGATCAGATCATCGTAAAGCTAAATTTACGTAAAATTAAATTATAAACAAATATTGGGGGATTAATCTTTGGGTTGACAACTTCATTTATGTCAGATATAATAAATACATTTTATTTTTAAACAATAAGGGATTTGAAACGGCGTGAAGCCTGATTATGTGTTATGACAGGTAGGGAAAATTATGTGGAACAATAATTAGTTAAGGAACCTTAAAACCTTAAACAAATCAATTTAAAATTTATCTTTACAGGAAGATTTATCAAAGGTATATTCGAATGCTAACTAAAATAATAAGAACAGTAGTTTTATTGATTTTGCTGAATGGATTTGGCGTAGACTTATCTGCACAATGTCCGGACAATCTAAATCTGACTACTCAGGCAGAGGTAGATAATTTTATAATTGCTTATCCCAATTGTACTTCCATTCCGGGAGATGTCATAATCGAAGGATTAAATATTAATCAATTAAGTAGTTTAAGTAATATCGAATCTGTTGGAGGAGATTTTATGCTTAAAAATAGCCCCTTGATTACGAATCTTAGCGGACTGAATCAACTTGACTCTATCTTCGGTGATTTTGATGTTATCAACCAGGATAACCTCGTTCATTTAAATGCTCTTAGCGGGTTGCGCTTTATAGGAGGAGGCCTCAATATTGCCAGCAGTGCTTCTCTTAATAGTATTACGGGATTAAGTAACCTGAATCATATAGGCGAATACTTAGCATTGGATGCATTGACGACCATACCCAGCCTGGAAGGTCTTGAGCAAATTACTACCGTTTCCGGATTCCTTTGGGTACGAAATTGTCATGCCTTGACCCATTTAGAAGGATTACAATCAATCGAGTCCGTAGGTGGAGATCTTGTCTTAATCTGGAATTATGATATGGCTGATATCAGTGGACTTCGCAGTTTAAAAACGGTGGGAGAAGATTTTAATATTGGCTTTGAACAACAGATCACCAGCTTGATTGGGCTGGATAGCCTAAGCTCAATTGGCGGCTTTTTCAGTCTTTCTGCCAATACGGCTTTGGAGAATATTGAAGCCCTTGGGAATCTTCAAATTATATTGGGCAATTTTAGTATCACTGGAAATACCAGCCTGATTCATTTGAACGGTTTAGACCGGTTGGATTCTTTAGGTGGGACCTTGTTTATTAAAGGGAACACCCTGCTCAGCGATTGCGCGGCTTTTGGAATTTGCGAAGTTTTGCCTTCCATTGCGGGTGCTGACATTGATAATAATGCGGTAGGCTGTAATACCATAATGGAGATTGAAGCCAAGTGCAATGATAAATTTGGGGAAGTGAATGGTCAATTATTTCGCGATTTCAACTGTGATGGCATCATGAACGATATTGACTTAGCCCTACCCTATGTTCTGCTTCAAAATACAGACAATAACATTCCTTTTTCATTTACTAATAGTTTGGGAATGTATCAAAAGTTACTCTTGGATAATACCAGCTTTAATTTTT
Source organism: Saprospiraceae bacterium (assembly GCA_047619515.1). GTDB lineage: Bacteria > Bacteroidota > Bacteroidia > Chitinophagales > Saprospiraceae > JAHDHW01. Next base: position 2,144 of record JBLHJZ010000296.1, read on the forward strand.
CTGCTTCTGATATTCCAGGTTACACTGCTTTTCCGGAAAGCCATATGCTTACTACGGGCCCTATGGCTGAGCTTTTCACAGCTTACGATTTCGGGTATTGTCCCGATAGTCTTTTTCATAATATTCTTGTCTTTCTGAGTGAGTATAACCCGCCTCGTCCAGGCTTTACTAATTCCTATCAAATCTGTGTTGAAAACGTAGGTACTCAAACAGAAAATGTATTGTTTAGCTTTGCCTTAGATGAAAATCTTGACCCTGACCTGTTTACCATTATGGACGCTGATGGAGGTACGATCTCCGATCTTTCTGCAAACTGGATGATTGACAATCTACCGCCTTATCAACAAAAGTGTTTTGGAGTAGAACTTTATCTTGATCCAGCTGCTCCGCTAGGCTTGATATTTTCCACTACAGCCAATACTCAAATCACTCCGATTACTCCGGAGACGAATATGGCTGATAATATAGACAGCCTTACGCAGACTATTGTGGGGAGCTACGACCCTAATGATAAGACCGTTGACCGGGAAGTCATTTTTAATCCGGATCTGACCGGGGGTGAGTGGTTGGAATATCATATTCGTTTTCAAAACACCGGTACTTTTCCGGCAACCTTTATAGAGGTGCTGGATACCCTGGATCAAAAACTGGATATCCGATTTTTTGACATGATAGTCGCCAGTCATGATTACGAGCTTTCTTTTCCCAGCGATGGAGTACTCAAGTGGCGTTTTGATAATATTAACTTACCAGACAGTACAACGAACGAACCGGAAAGTCATGGTTTTATAACTTATAGAATTAAGATTCAGGAAGAACTGGATTGGGTAGATCCGGTACTTAACAGAGCTGGAATCTATTTTGATTTTAATGAGGTCATACTAACTAATTATGCCCAAACCAGTGCCATGTTGACAAATACAGTTGATCTCAAAACGGAAAAGGAAGCATTGCTGGAAGTATATCCGAATCCTGCCAGCGATATATTACAGATCGTTCGAAAGGAGGTTTCAATTAAAAAAGTGAATTTGCTATCTGTTTCTGGAAAAGTTTTAAAAACCATTCAACTAAGTTCCAATCCAATATCGATAAGAATTGATGATTTACCAAGAGGTTTCTATTTGCTGACTTATCGAGGTCCGTATGGAAAGCTGATTAGCCAAAAATTGGTTATAAATTAGCTTTGAATTTGGGATTTCGCGTACAGATTTATCCGATCATTGCTGTCGTGTTGTTTTGGTTGGCTCTCTCCTACTGGTTCAACTTTTGGTAATTATTAGTTGGAGCAGCTGGCAAGAGAATAATTTTTATGCTTTAAATGCATTAGTTTATTTTAAAGCCTTATTGAAGAGAAAATTTTAACTGAGTAAATATAATTTACATTATTATAAATAACTTCAAGTTATAATTCTGAGAAAGTAGGAACAATTAAATGTAACTAAACAATACAAATATAGAACAGTGCGGCTATGAATGCTTGCGCTGAGCGAAGTCGAAGTACCAAAGTCTATTGTACTTAGTGCTTCTTAACGTCCTTTTTCCCCCGCCTCCGATATCTATTCAAAAACCGCATAGATTCATGATAAGGAAACACATCAATGATAGCTCCCCGTTTAATTCTTGCCTGTATTTTATTCCAGTAGCCAGCATCAAATAAATCGCTGTGTATTTTCGTAAATATTTTTCTTTGCCCGGGATTGTTGATTAAAAAAGTTCGAAATTCTTCAGGAAATACATCGTCAATACCTGCATGATAATACGGCTCAGAGGAAAGCGCTTCGTATTCATCTCTGGGTTCCGGAATATAGCGGAAGTTATAATCTGTCAGAAAACCAATTTCATCATAGTCATAAAAGACAACCCTTTTCAGACGAGTGACGCCAAAGTTTTTAAGCAGCATATCTCCCGGGAATATATTGACCGCAGCCAATTGCTTTATGGCGTTTCCATATTCTTCTAAAGCTTCCAGGGTGTCTTCTTCATTAGCGGAATTTAAATATATATCCAGCGGAGTCATTCTTTTTTCAACATAGAGATGTCGAATCGTTACCGTTTCTTCATCTATGATCAACTTGGAAGAAAAGTCTTCTTTAAGCTCTTCCAATAATTCGGGAGGGAATCTATTACGTTCAAAAGTCAGGTGCTCAAACATATGGGGATCGGTCATCCGCCCTACCCTATCATGTAGGTTTACCATCTGGTATTTTTCTTTGACTTCTTCTTCTGAAGTATCTTTTGGATATTCAAATTTGTCTTTAATGATTTTAAATACCATATTAAAAGAGGGCAGTGTAAAAACAGACATGACCATACCTTTGATCCCGGGAGCAATGATAAACTGATCCTGGGTATTCATCATATGCCTCGAATATTCTCTGTAAAATACAGTCTTCCCATGTTTTTCAAAACCTATAGAGTTGTATAATTCACTCAAGGTTTTGTTGGGTAAGATGGAGAGCAAAAAATCAACAGTCTCATGGACAATATCTACATCGACTAAAAAATAGGATCTGTTATAACTAAAGATTGGGCTGATATCATTTACTTCAAGTAGTAAACAATCTACGTATATTCCTTTTTTCTCATTCAGTAAGGGCATTACAAAAGGGATAATCTTTTCATCCACCCGTAATCTGCCAACAATGTAGGCCGCTTTATTTCTATAGAAAACTGATTTTAATATCTCTATCCGGGCATTGGAATTAAGAAAAGCACTGGGCTCCAGCACCTCGTTTAAAGTTTTACAGATAAACTTAACATCCCGGTCTAAATTTTCAAATGGAATATCAAAATTAAAATAATGAAAAATTTGCTGGATGGTTGTTTCCACCGGATTGGTCAAATAAAAAGTATGGAAAATAGGAACGGTGGAACGAAACTCCCGGTAGCTACCCGTGGAATCTACAAACATTAGTCGCTCGTCAGCGCCCAGCCCTGAATGGTAATGCCGGAAGACAGAATTATAGAAAGTTTCCGCAATATTTCTGGTATTGAAATTTAAAATATCGTCAAAAAACATCCGTTTTGTCATCAGCCAAAGGTCTTTACCGGGCTGCTGATCCTTGAGGAAATCGGTAATTTTGTCCTTGGTCTCCCCTACCATATTCCGATACAGGTTTATCCGCTCTCTACTGTCTTGTTGTGTCCCATGCCAGTTGCGTTCTTCAAATCTGTATTTCGCTCTTTTGGTAATTCTTTTAAACTGATGATAATAACTTAGATAGCCATCGAGGATGAGGTGGGCCATATCATAGGGAATCAGTTTTTCGTAGATGGTCTTTATTTCTTGTTTCATGCTTTACATATAAGCGATTATTCTTCATTTTTCCTTTTAAGCAATCCCTTCACTATATCACTGGTGTGAAGAGAATTATCGACATTTTCCCCCGCAAGAGATTGCCTTACATTTTCTGCGAACTGATCAAAAATAGTGTGGGTGGCTTCTGTGATCAGGCGGGCTCCAAATTGTGCCATCACTCCTGCTACGGAAATTTCCATTATATAATCGACAAGGGTATTGTTCTCTTGTTCGGAGAGTGTGGCATCCATATTTATGTTAGTACTTCCTTTTCCTTTGGTATCCACACCTTTACCGATCAGTCGTAATTTTTTGCCTTTTTCATCTCTTAAGTCAAAATTGATCAGTCCAGTATATTTTAATTTTACAGGGCCCATTTTTAATGTCACCAAGCCCTTGTAATTGGAGATATCAACTTCTTCGACTAAAGTGGCTCCAGGTAGACAGACCACCATTCTATGCGGATCATTTAAAAAATCCCAAACTAACTCAATCGAATATTCCAGTTCAAATTTTTTACTAATAGTTGTGTTCATACTGAAAAAATTATACGAAGGTTATATTTTCAATTCGCTGTAAACTGGAGGACAACATAGTCCAGGAATCTCCAAAGTTATTTGAAAGATATACATTTCCGGTAGTAGTCCCAAAGACTAATTCGTTTTTATTGATATCAAAAGAATGCCGGAATACAATATCAAAGCAATATGCTTGTGGTAAACCAGTTCTCAGCGCTACCCAATCTTTCCCGCCATTTTCTGTCCTACAAACGCAAAGCGCCAAATCAATAGGGATTCGCTCCACATCACTGCGTAAAGGGATGACCCAGGCTCTTTCAGGATTTTCGTGATCGATGGCCAGGGCAAAACCATAATCGGCTAATCCATTTTTATCCGTCACATTATCCCAATCTTTTCCTCCGTTTGTCGATCTAAAGATCCCGCAGTGGTTTTGTTGCCAAATCACATTCGG
>JBLHJZ010000297.1:0-6407 GCA_047619515.1 Saprospiraceae bacterium
TTATTTCGCATTCGATAATAAACAAGTCGAGGTTGACGATACTATCACATTCCATTATCGTTTGTATCGTATCCATAAAAATACCAGTTGTCCCATAAGCTGTTAGACCGATATAAAAGTCTTCTCCAGCGCATAGATTAATATCAATAAATTCCTCCGCCTGTGGTAGAATAAACAGATCCACAAAAATCAAACTATCGCAACCATTAGGCAGTGGAATAATATATTGATAACTACCGGTTTCGCATAAAATATCTCCGGCAACTTCAAGGCAATTATTATCGCAAAGCACTTCATTGATCACTAAAATATCAGGCGTGACAACATTGACGATGGTACAAGTTGGAGGCGCCTGATCGCAGGCATTAGCTGCGGTGACGCAAACTTCATAAATGCCGTCCGCAGGAAACGCAATGTCTATTTGCTGGTTTTGACTGCTTTGGGCAAGCCCGTTTACGGTCCAATAAAAGATGGCAGCTCCTATGTCACCCGTAGTAGAATAAGCGGTCGGTAAATCCGGACAGATGGTATTATTTCCACTAATGACGCCTGATGTTGTCAGATCCAATACCACCGTACTTCCTGCCAGTACATCAAAAGTCCAATCACAAATATCACCGTTGGAGCCATCCATAATTAAGTAATAATGCTGTCCGACAATTAGGGGTACCGTATTACTAAAGACTACACTAGTGCCAGGTTGGACATCGGTGTCGCAATCTGAAATAGGATTAAAGGTTTGACAATCCTGGCTTTCAAAAAAACCGATTTCCAGTCCCCAATTTATATTACAATTGCTTACGGTTACTTGTATAGTCAGATCAGTCGTACCAGCGATAAAGGCGATATAAGACATATTGTGATACATGGTAGTACAAAAACCAGGGAAAGTCTGACCCTGAATACTTAAATTATTGGTGCCCGTAAAACCATCGATATCGCAGATCACGCAGGCGTCGAGGCAGTTGGAGGTCATCGCCGGAGTGCCAATACAAGGCGCTGGTTGGGCAAATGATTTCCCAGATACTACAAGGAATAAAATAAATATTAGTTTCCGCATGACTTTCAAAGTTTTCATTTTCAATTGCCCAGCCGTCTTATCGGTTTCCAGTCGCTAGCCGTTTTAGTAGGGTTGTCACTTTGAGTGATAGGGCGACTAGTACTGCAAATATAATCAAAGGAGAGCGATACCAGGGAGAATTTCAAAATTCTATTGTCTGATAAAGAGCAAACTAACGTTTAAGGCTATCAGTCTAAAATTAGACATCTTATAAGTGTGGCAGATAGCTATTAGCGCACTTTAATACGTTAGAAGTGAGGCTAAAAGCTAATGGCCTATAATCCGAGTATTCTACAGTTCAAGGTGATATAACTACAACTCATTCTTTTTTTTCACGATAAGGCTTTCCTAGCCATTATCTTTGAAAAAAAGTAATTATGAAAAATCGAATAAAATTATTTGTCCTTGGTTTATTTTTAACTTCAGGACTAGTTGCTCAGACTGAATTACCTTCTGGCAATCCTTCAAATAATCAGGATGAAATTAATAAATCCACCAGCCTTTCAAACACTACTGAAGGAGATATGTCTGAAAACATTGCAGAGGAACTCAAAGTATTCAGAGAGTACTTGGCCAATGAAATTCAATACCCGGAGTTAGCTCAATTATATAGCGTTGAAGGTGTTTTGATTATCAGAGTTGTTTTTGATGGAAATATTAGGAAGATAGAGGTTGTTCAATCTATATATCCTGATTGCGATAAATATGTAGTGGAAAAAATCAAGGAGTATGCTCGAAATTGGGATAAGAAAGACTTAGAAAACATTCCTTTATTGACGTTTAATATTCCTTTGTATTTTAGATTGGAAGGGTGATCTTTTTTATTCCTTCAAATTCAAAATATACCATTCTACTTCTTCGATGTTGAGATTTTCTCTTCTACCTTTTTGCTCTGGCGCATAATTAGTTGCCAGGTAATCAATTATACGATCCTGATTAGCCCCTAGGTCCCAAAGTCCTTGCGTAGCCTGCATCCATTGTATCATTTGCTCCCAACCCTCTTTTGTTGCCCGGTTCTGAGTGACTAATTTTGCAGAATGGCAAACCGTACAATGAGCTCTGACCTGATCAAACCCGGTTGCATAAATCAACCCGGTTTGGACGTGAATTCCATTTTCGATTTTATCAGGGTCTTCTTCACTATTAGTTACTATTAGCGAAGTGTTGGTAGACTGGTAAGTTGGTTTTGTTTCAAACCAAGCGGAGAAATGTTTTCCAAATGGGATATACAGAAATAGTCCAACAATCAAAAGTACTATCAATTTGAGACCACTCATTAGCGTATCAAAAGTAGCTAACCAGGCCTTTTTATATGCCTCCTTTTGTTCGTCGTTAAGATGTTCGGGTATTTTAAGCATGATTTTCTAGGTATAGAGGCTTCAATGTTAAATTACTTTAATAGCGATTCTATAGCAGGCATTATTCAAATAACCTTTGGGATTCCAGCCGGGTATCAGCATAGGTTGGGCGACTCCTTCCCGGTCAGTCGCTTTGGCCCAGACTTCATAATATCCTGTCTTCGGAAAATTTATTTTTGCTGAAAAATGTTGCCAGGCAAACCGATTGACTGGTGCTTCCAGGTTACCATTATTCCAGGTACTACCAAAGTCAATAGAGTACAGCACTTCTTTTACATCCAGATCACCAGCCCATGCATGCCCTCTGATGGGTAGCGTTTGACCCAATTTTATTTGTGCCCCTGATTTTGGAAAAGTGATTATTGATTTAACGGGCATACTTTCAATGATACACATATCTTTATCCTCGACTTTCGATCCAGGAGCCACCGGGTTACAAGGCACACGATAAGCAGTACCGGTCATTTTCTGGCCGTCATGTATTTTATTTCTTACACTTATTCGGTGCAGCCACTTGCCTGAACAAGAAGCAGGCCAGCCTCCAAAAACTAATCTTAAGGGATAACCATTTTGTAAAGGAATTTCTTCTCCATTCATTGACCAGGCAATCAGACTTTCATTTTCCATTGCTTTTCGCATAGGGACACCTCTCGAAATTGAATCTTTATCCGGATCGCCACTCAGGTGCATATCTTTTCCATAATAACCGATATACACAGCATTTGATTGGATACCAACATCGTTAAGCACATCTTTTAATCGGACTCCCGTCCATTCTGCACAACCTACCGCACCGGTACTCCACTGATTTCCCTTCGCAGGAGGATTGAATTCTTTTCGACCATTACCCCCGCACTCCAGCGTCAACTGATAAGTATAAGATTTGAATTTTGTTTTCAAGTCTTTGAGCGTATAGGTCTTTTTTTGATTTACGGATTCTCCATCGAAAGCTAAAGTCCAGGTATCAGGATCAATTGCAGCCTGGGAAGGTGGAAGGCCATTATTTCTGACAAAAAATACGTCATTACCGGTAATACGTTCATCAAGAAGGTGGGCAGGTGTTTCTGCATTTAATGGCCGGTCATTGAGTACCACCATTTCAGGATGTTTTCCCGGAATGGTTTGAAAATCTGGATGATTCAATAATTCAATTGGAATAAATCCTTTTGGAAGATTTTCTGCGAATACGATAGAACTGCCCAATGCAATATTCATGGCAGTTAGGGTACTTTTTAATATAAAATTTCTTCTGTTAAGTATGGGTTGTTTTTTCATAAAATTCGACTTCTTGATCAGAAATGAAATCATTTAGCTTGTATTAGGAATCAGCAGGTCTTAGGTTGCCGTGAAAATAATAAATATAAAACATAATTTTTTAGCATTCTACTCTTTACATATGGCAATCGAAAGATTGCAACTAATATGTCCTAATACCTATTTTTCTATAATTTAAACATATATTATTTGTGGAAAAAAAAAAAGGGTGCAACTTATTCAGCTACACCCTTTTTTTGAAGAGATAGAATATTAGGAAACACCGAGAATAAATAGCGTCCCTGTAATCGTATAAGGTGCCATACCTGTAGGAATAGGTTCTTTGGGAGTAAATTTTTGCCGAATCAAACGATATACCCCTTTGTAGGTTTCGCCATTGGCTTCGTAATTTCCCTGATCATCTCCTATGGAATCGTTTACGCAAAAAATTAAAAGAAACCCGGCTCTGCCTAATTTTGGTCTTTCCAAAAATGCCGCAGCCTGAATCGAAGACCCCATTCCCAGTGGACGTATGGGATCAGTAAACACGATTGCGTTGGCTTTATTTTTCGCTCCTTTCGCTCCTTTACCTCCTTTTCCTGTGGTATTTTTAGGCAGGGAAATAACTTTATCATAGGAAGAAGGCTGCACCTCACTTTTTTTACCATCGTCTGTTCCATCAGTAACGATGATAGTGAGTTTTTCTTTTTCTACCGGCTCAAACTGAGCAAATGAAAAAAGGGGAACCAGTATAGCAGTTAAGAATGTTAAATAGTATTTCATAAGATATTTTTTTTTGATAAACGCAATAATCACGCTAAAATTATAATAAACTTTTCAATTATACTTCGAACGACTTGAAAAAGTGGTTATTTTATATTTTAAAAACTCGTGATTCAAGCCTCCTCAGCATGACAAATAATTGAAAACCAATCTTTTGTCATACTGAGCGCGGCTACAACTATCAAATGAGAATTACTATTTTATCCCGCGCGAAGTATACCTGTTTTTTGAAATAACTTTAATCAAACAATACGCTTTAAAAGGATTCTTGTGATTGCCATGTTCTTAAAGGATCAGCCCCTAAGCAGGGTTTTAAAGTCAATAAATACATAAGGAACCAATACTAATACTGGTATTTTCAGCCAAATAAGGTTATTTTTGCCTACAATATATAAAGACTAAATTATAAGTTCAAACTAAGATGATCCGAAACCGAACATATCTACTGCTTATCTTGATTGCAATTCTCTCCTTTTTTCATTGTAATCAGGCAGATTTAACCAAAACGAATATTCCCGCTAATCTACAGGATTGGAAAGAATATCCTAATGATTTATTTTCTTTTCAAAGAAGCTACCCGTACAAAAAGTTTGATATAAAAGCATACGAAGCCGGCTTGAATGATGTATTGGCTCGAAAAGCTCAAAGAAATACGAGCCCTGGATTCGATGAACCATGGACTAATCAGGGCCCAGGGAATATAGGAGGCAGAGTGAATACCGTTGCAGTACATCCCAGCGATGAAAATATCCTATATCTTGGATTTGCAACTGGTGGTGTTTTTAAAACGACTGATGGCGGTAGCAACTGGAGTCCAATTTTTGATGATCAACCATTTTTAGCCATTGGAGATATTGCTTTGGATCCTAATGACAGTGAAACCGTTTATGTCGGGACAGGTGACGTCAATATCACGGGTTATCCGGCAATCGGTAATGGGGTCTATAAATCAACAGATGGAGGGCTTTCCTGGACTCATCTTGGATTAACGAATCAAAGGATTGTTTCAAAAATCATAGTCAATCCTAATGATTCAGATATTGTGTATGTTTCCTGTATGGGATTACCATTCGAAAGAAATAATGATCGCGGATTATATAAATCAACTGATGGAGGATTAAATTGGGAACAGGTATTATTCGTGAGTGATCAGTCCGGGATTATTGATATGGTGATGAACCCGGCAAATCCCCAGATTATTTATGCTGCCAGCTGGGATCGGATTCGAAACAATGAAGAATCTGTGGTTTATGGCCCTAATGCAAAAATTCATAAATCAACGGATGGCGGTACGACCTGGTCTGTGTTGACAAATGGCCTGCCTTTAGGGGAACAGGGTAGGATTGGCTTGGCAATGGCGGAGACTGATCCGGATATATTGGTTTGTATGTATGTGGCTACAAATCAAAATTTAGAAGGCATTTATAGAACGGAAGATGGTGGAGATTTATGGACTGAAATCCCTTCAGGCTTTTCCAATGGATTAGGATCTAACGTACTTGGAGGATTTGGTTGGTATTTTGGACAGATCAGGATTCATCCTACCAATGATAACTGGATTTATTTACTTGGTGTCAGAGCCTGGTTGACTACCAATAATGGGATTTTTTGGGCTACGGCAACCAATGGTAGTAATCTTACGCCTCATGTCGATTATCATGACCTGGTTTTTAATTTTAATAATGATGTTATCGTCGGAAATGATGGGGGAGCTTATAAAAAAGCAGCTAATTCCCTGAACTATACAGACATAGAAAGTATCCCGGCAACACAATTTTACCGGGTAGCTTATGATCCGCATCATCCCGAAGATTATTATGGAGGCACCCAGGATAATGGTTCTAATAAAGGAAATGCTAATAATATTAATGCCTGGTCTACTGTGCTTGGCGGGGATGGTTTTCAAATGAGATTTCATCCAACTAATCCAGATATTGTTTTTGCGGAAACGC
>JBLHJZ010000298.1:0-6379 GCA_047619515.1 Saprospiraceae bacterium
ACATTGCTGGCAAAACATTTTTAGATATAACCTATCCTAACCAGGTGAATAGATCTTCTCTGCACAGAGGAGTAATTTTAGTGTACCTTTTTATAAATGAACCTTCTACCTTCCCGCATACCTGGCTAAATGTAAGTGATCCGAATATGAAAGTCGGGAGAATAGTAAACTTTGGCAATTTTAATGGCGAAATGGTTCCTAAGAAAAAGACTTGTCTCTGTCTTGAATATTTTCTTTTCTCTGACGACCCGCTTTTTAAGTTATCCAATTTAGAGTTGAAAGATATGGCTATAAAAGAAGTTAGTTCCTTCAATTTATTTAATCCTGATAAAATTGAAGACTTCATGGTGCTCAATTTACCCTACACAAATGCATCGGAAAGTTGGAAGGATTTTATCGACGAATCATTTAAGGTTGAACTTTTTGAAAAACTCAAATCTATCAAAAATTTATACAATGTAAGTCGAATTGGCACCGATCGAGCAACTCATGCAGGACTGGAAGCCGCCAAGGCAATTATCAATAATAATAAAGATCCGTTTGAGTTTAATACAGATCCAATGTTGAAAGAGCCCTGGAATCGGGAATAGTCATTGTATCTAGTGCTTTGTAAGCTTTCCATAATACTTCTTCAAATCAAACATCCTCCACAAAATACATATCAATAGGTTCATTATTTTTGATCTCTATTTTTCCCCGGTGAGTACATTCATATATTGTTTTTACCAGATTAAAAGTGGTTTGAGAGATATTGATTTTACCAACTTCGCCACTTTTTTCCATTCCAGCGCAAATATTGACTGCATCTCCCCAGATATCAAAAACAAACTTTTTGCCTCCCACAACACCAGCAATTACAGGACCTGTATGAATACCAAACCTACCTTCAAAAACGGGTTGATACTTCAGGATTCGCTTTTCATTCCATTTATTTAAAAAAGCTATCATTACTTTAGCAGCTTCAATACAATCAAACGGATGCCGCGTATTACTCGTAGGCACACCACCCACGCATAGATAAGCATCTCCTATGGTTTTTATTTTTTCCAACCTGAATCTTTCTGAGATCTCGTCAAATTCTGTAAAACAGTAATCCAAATCAGTAATTAATTGCTCCGGGGTAATTGCTTTGCTAATGCCGCTAAAGTTTTTGAAATCAATCATCATAATTGTCGCACTACTATAGTGCCTTGGTATTACAGTACCCGTTTGCATAAGTTCAGATGCAATCTCTTTGGGAAGAATATTATTTAAAAGCTGATCACCTCTTTTTTTCTCTTTTGCTAGGGTTTTATTTTTTTTTGCTATTAATTTGTAAGTTAAAATTTTCCATACATAAGTATTAAAAATATGAGTGGAAACTAAAAAGGAAACGACCGTTACCCCTAATGACTCCATTAAATGTATGATAAGCAATTCCAGATTTTGATGATCCAAGGTGATGATAGCGATAGTGATTACTATAAAACTGGCAAGATTTAGTAGTATCCTGTCATAGTGTAACATGATCAATCCAAAATTAACAATGATGATGTAAATGAAATACAAGGATAAATCCCCTCTTTCCAATAGGCTGAGTATAGCCATCGTAAGGAGTATAACTCCCAGAAAAATTGTCCAGGCATAAATAAAAAATCTACCGTGTTTGAACCGGCCTACATCAAAAGCATTCTGGTTTCTTCGGATTGTAAAAATTGGAAAAATAAAAAATGCAAAAGTTAGATGATTTAAAAAAAGAAAGAAAGAAAGATTCCAAGGTTGAATCTTCCCATCTGTGTAGCGAATATAATCAAGTCCGCAAAAGAGGAAAAAGAAAAATAACCCTATAATTGAAATCATGAAAATTCGTTTACTATTTTCAACCCTCAATTGCCACAAAAGACGTTTCCATAATTTTTCGGGTACCGGACTAAATAGAGATTTTTGTATTAATTCCATGGAGCGTTACATTTGGTTTAATCAAAGTTACCTAGGCATGCATTCATTACTACTGAACAAAAGACAGGCTGAAAACAAGTTTAAAATTCAACCATCAAGCCGTCAACCCTTTCTCAAGATATAAAACAAGTTGGATATCTGTATAAAATCTTTGGCTTATTTTTATACTACAGTCCGCCAAGTTGAGTCCATTTGTCCTCAACTCGGCGGTTAATTTGAACTTGATACTTAAAATCCCATATTAGTGGTGCCATGATTAGGGGCTGTATCCGTTGTTTCTAGGCTGTCTTGGCCAGGATCTCGACGGTGAGCGTATGAAAATCTACCGTGCGGAGTATCTCTTGCAAGACCAGATCGTCCTTATCCCTGGTATAGTGCGTATAGAACAGTCCCATTGCCTCCTCCCCGTTCATCGCCAGCTTTATCCAACGTAACCTTAGCCGGTACTCGGGACTGCGCCTGCTGCACGTGGTAAGCGATCAGGGTACGTCTTTGCTAGCAGCTATGCGCAGCTTAAACCTGCCTTGGGCCAGTGACTGCACCCATGTGATGATGAACGCCGTGAAGAAAATCTTCAGCCAGGACGTGGCCCTTAGCGAGCTCAGTGCCTCGATCGGACAGTTGCGCAGGCGGCTTATGCTGACGGACTGGGGCTGCCTCATTCCGAGCTACTGAACAAGCGTATTTCAATATTCAAATCCCTGAGCATTTTCAAAACGGGAATAACTCTTTCGCTCCAATTTCAGTAAACCGGTAAATCATCATGGCTATCGCATGAAAAGCATAGCTCAAAAAAATGATCGCTTCGTTTGTGATATAGATATCTACCGTCTTGTAAGGTTGCTTCGGAGCGATTTCACAAGCTGGAGTGATCACTTGTCAATAACCTATAATTGAAGAAGTACGAAAGAGCTTAAAGGATTAATTCACCAGGCTTCGGTAATGTAAAAATGAAGGTGGTTCCTTCTCCTAAAACGGATTCCACCCTAATGTCTCCATTATACAGGTTTAATATTTTTTGTACAGTAGACAACCCGATTCCGGAACCTTCAAAGTCGGTTGGAGAATTGAGCCTTGTAAAAAGATGAAAGATATTGTCAATATGTTTTTCCTGAATACCAATGCCGTTATCTTCCAGTCTAAATTCATAAAAAGATCCTTTTTCCAGCCAATGAATATTAATGACCGGAGCAACATCATCTTTTCTGAATTTTAAAGCATTGGAAATTAGATTTTGGAAAACCTGTAATAATAAACTTCTATGCCCCATCACTATCGGCAATTTGGTACAATTGATGGTTCCATTGGATTCCTGGAGTTTTAGTTTTAAACTTTGACCGATCAGAAAAACAATATCATTACAATCAATCATTTTCTTAGAAGTTCTCATTTCTGATTGCCCTGTAGTGGTATGATTTAAAATGTCTGAAACAAATCTGGTAAGTCCATCGGAAGAGCTTTCCACAAAACGGAGGTATTCTTGTACTTCTTTTGAATTATGATCCTTTAACTCTTTTTTTAACAGGACAGAATAATTCTGAATAGTTCTGATCGGTTCTTTAATATCATGAGAAACGACGTGAGCAAAGTTTTTTAATTCCTGGTTAATTTTTTCCAGTTGGAAAGATTTTTCTTCTAATCTTTTCTTTTGATATTCTATTTTCTCTTTCACTAACTGGAGCAGCTTGTTTTGGCTATGTAATACTTCTTTTTCATTTTCAATTTCCTGAATTTCAAACTTAAACTGTATATTTTTAATGGTTTGATTACTGATTCGCTTCTTCAGTTCCTTATTGATTGTATTATAGGTATTATAATATTCCAGCGCTTTAACCGATAAATTCAACTTCAGGCAATTGGCAATTAAAGGTTCCAGGACTTTCAATTTTTCTTTTTCCAAATTGCTCAAATCCTCCATTATATGAAATGAATTTTCCAGGTAGGTTAATGATTTTTTGTACTCCTGTTTATCATAATTTATTTTCCCTAAATAGAAGTGAGCCGCTGCCTGAAAAGGGCGGCTTTTAATTTCATTGGCGAGCTCACTCGTTTTTTGAAAAACATCTATTGCCAAGTAGTATTCTTTTTGCAAATAATAAGTAGCTCCAATATTCTTTAAAGAAACACACTTAATATTTTTGTCATAATCTGAGTTTTCCAGATTACTTTTAAAAATTTCTAAGGCTTTTTCGTAATTTTTTAAACTTAAATAATTATCACCAATGTTGTTTAATATTATTAATTCTCCAGCTTTATCATTTAAGCCCTTAGTGATTTCATAGCATTTGGTATTATATTCTAGTTGTTTTTCATGCTCTCCCAAAAAATTATAAATTACGCCTAAATTTCGCCAGCAAATAGCTTCTTCCCTTGGATATTTTGACCCTTTGAAAAAAGATAGCGCTTCCATGTTTTTAGCCATTGCTTCATTATACGCTCCATTTTTTTCAAGTACCCCTACATGTATCAAGCATGAATCAGCATATTCACTTTTAAGGCCAAGTTTTAATGCAAGCTCTCCTGCCTGATTAGCTAAATTGTATGCTATCATCGGATTTTCAGTATTTCTAGCATCTGTCAATAACGACCATACCTTCAATTCAGTACCTGAATAAGTAGGCAAAATTTTATTAGTTATTTCTTCCACTCTCTCTTTTTTATTTATACTGAAACTATAGCTGACTTAGTTTTTGTGGTTGTGGGTAATAGACTAAATAGACACTTAAACAGTGTTATAGACCAGTACCTTTGCTTTTTTACTCCATTAATTGACTTGTGTTACGAAATAAAGCAAAGAAATCAAAAATTATACCTCCTTATTATTCGTTGTTCATAGGTTAAATTGGAATAGAATTTGCCATTAGTATATAATATAATAAATAATTCACGCCTTTTCAACGCCTTTTTTTCCCTATTGCTTAATCTATTGATTTACGTATACTTATTTGATGATTTATTAATAAAAACAATTAAACGACCTTAAAATGAGATGTAATTATTCTATCTTAAAATTTGGGGTTTTACTCCTAACAATATGTTTTTTATTTGCGTCTTGTAAAAAAGAAGCAATAAATGAAAAATTTAAATATGGTAATGCAGTTACTATGGGAGATGGAGAAGCTAAGACTTTTGTAGAGCTGGATGAAAACAATGTGACGGTTGCTGTAGGGGTTAAATTTACTGCTGCTGCATTAGAAAATTTGCCAGCGGAAATTGTGTATACTCTTGAATTTCCATCAGAAACCGATGTAGCACCTTTCAATCATGTTACTATTGATTGGTCCGACCATGGTCATGATCCACCTGATGTTTACGATGTTCCACATTTTGGCTTCCACTTTTATTATGTTTCCAAAGACTTCCGTAATGGAATTACTGCAAATGACAGTACTGAATTTGCGCTTGTTCCTGATCTCAAATACATTCCGGAAACGTTTGCCCAAACCCCAGGAGGAGTTCCAAGTCAAGGGGCGCATTGGATCAATACTGAATCGCCTGAATGGAACGGAGGCACTTTTGCTGAAACATTCCTTTACGGTACCTATAATGGCGAAATTACTTTTCTGGAACCCATGATAACCATGGACTATTTGAATACAAAACAGAATGTAATTATTCCAATAAAACAACCTACTGAATATCTGGTTAATGGTTACCACCCAATGTCTTATACCTTTGAATTCGATGCGAAAACCAATGAATACACCATCGTGCTTTCTGACTTGATTATGAGGCAATAAAAGATAACTATCTTGGTTTTAAAAAAATCTCCTACAAAGATTATCATTTTTTGGGGAGATTTTTTTTACGTAACGGACCTTCTTAATATAAATAGATATGTACATATCTCTGTAAAGCAAAATTAAATTATGGATCAAAAAAAACTGAATATCATTTACTTTGCGGATCCCATGTGTTCTACCTGCTACGGTTTTTCACCGACGATCAACAAAATTGAGGACGATCTGGAAGGGCTTGTCGATATACAGATGATCATGGGAGGATTACGTCCCTTTAATACGGAAACCATGAAGGATTTGGGTGTCTTTCTCCAAAAAGAATGGCGAAAGGTTCAACAGATAAGTGGCCAATTCTTTAAATATGATTTGCTGAATGACCATTCTTTTGTATATGATACCGAACCAGCCAGTCGTGCTGTCATTACGATGAGAAAGCTTGCACCAGAATTTACATTTCTCTATTTTAAAGCTCTTCAAAAAGCTTTTTATGCTGAAAATAAAGATATCACCAATACCACCACATTAATTGAATTGGCAGCAAAATTTGATATCAATTATGAAGTATTTAAAACGGAGTTTGTATCAGAAAATTTACGCCGGATTACCTTAAATGAATTTGACTATTCATCAAAATTAGGGGTAACCAGTTTCCCCACTATCGGCATACAAAGAGAAGAGCAAATCACTATATTGGCCAAAGG
>JBLHJZ010000299.1:0-6376 GCA_047619515.1 Saprospiraceae bacterium
CCTGAAAGCACCATCACTTTCTTTTCCGCATCTTCACCGCTAAACATAAAAGCGCCCAAAATACTCCTCACCTTCGTCCTGAGTTCTGGTGGAGCGGCGTCTTCCATAGTTTGCAGCAAGGTTTGATTTTGTATCAGGCTTTCAGATTGATTTTGTGCATAATACCCCACATGGACGTTATGACCCAGTTTAAAATCTCCGCCACTAGGCATCAATTCTTTTACCAGAATTTTGGCAAGGGTTGTTTTACCCTGACCATTCTGACCAACAAAAGCAACGCGGTCTCCCCTATCCAACTGAAAGCTCACCTCATTTAACACCTGGAGTTTTCCATAACTTTTGGATAATTCATCTGCTTTAATGGCGACGTCCCCTGACCTGGGCGCCGGCGGAAATTTAATCTTCATCGTTGCTTTATCCTCCGAATCCAACTCCACCCGATCTACCTTATCCAGTTGCTTGATCAGCGATTGAGCCATTTTCGCTTTGTTGGCTTTGGCCCTAAATTTCTCGATCAGCTTCTCGGTATGGGCGATTTTTATCTGCTGATTTTTGAATGCCGAAATCGTCTTTTCCTTTCGTTCTGCCCTGAGTTCCAGGTATTTAGAATAGTGGGCTTTATAGTCATAGACCTTTCCCAATTCGATCTCCACCGTTCTTTTGGTAATATTATCGAGGAATAGTTTATCGTGAGAGATGAGTACCACCGCCCCTGGGTAGTCTTTTAAAAAGACTTCTAACCATAAGATAGACTCAATATCCAAGTGATTTGTCGGCTCATCCAGTAGTAGGTAATCAGGACGTGCCAAGAGCATTTTAGCTAGTTCAATCCGCATCTGCCATCCTCCGCTGAACTCTTCGACCATACGGTCCATATCACTAGACTTAAAACCAAGGCCTTGTAATATTTTCTCTGCCTCTGCTTCCATAGATACCCCACCGAGAATAATAAAGCGCTCGTTTGCGTGAGATAATTCATCGATCAAATTTGCATAGCTATTGCTTTCATAATCCTCCCGTTCGCCAAGCTCTACATTAATCTCTTCGATCCGATGTTCCAGTTTTTTCAATTCGTCAAAAGCGGTGAGGGTCTCTGCAATCACGGTTTTTCCCTTAGGCATCGTCATTTCCTGATGCAAAAAACCAATGGAGCTTCCCGTAGGCCTGGTGATCTGTCCTGAATCCGGAGCCTGTTCTCCGGCCAATATTTTCAAAAAAGTTGACTTACCGGCTCCGTTTCTACCCACCAGCCCTAATTTATCCTTTTCCTTGATTACTACATTGATAGAATCCATAAGAACTCGATCACCATATTTTACGAATAGATTTGTTGCTGTTATCATTATTACAAATAAATTTTGTTTAGCCCCCCGGTACGCTGATCCCTATTCTCTGCCAAGACATTTATATACTAAGGAAGGCTTTGAAGACCCGAAAAAATTAAAAAAAAAGCAGCTTCGTGTTTGAAGCTGCAAAAATATATATTTTTTATCACTATTGAAATGAATTACAGGCAAGTATTAAAAGAAAACATAGGCAGCGCGTAGAAAACACAGGCAGACTGCCTTAATTTTAACTTTTAACTAAAACTAATCCCATCCGGCATTTGAGCAATCACGGAATAGGTATTTCCTTTGTGCTGCAAGGCCTTTTTCCAGAGCGTATCCGGGCTAGTCTTAAAAAGATAATTTGAATGCATATCGCCAATCACCCAGGAGCCGAGCACCATTTCATCTTCCAACTGTCCCTCTGACCATCCGGTATAGCCTACGAAAAATCGTATATTCTTTGGTTCGATCATCTTGGAAGTGATTAAGAATTTCAACTTTTCAAAATCTCCGCCCCAAAATACGCCAGGGCAAACCAGGTTGCTATCCTCCAGTAAATCGCCAACATTATGGACATAGTGGATAGTATCCTTCTGCACCGGTCCGCCGAAATACACCTGGGCTTCGAATGCTGGAAAATCTGCTATCAATTCCGAAACATCCATTTCCAGAGATTTATTTAAAATGAATCCGATACTACCTTCCTTATCATGTTCACAAAGCAAGATTACTCCTCTTTTAAAGTTGGGATCCTGCATAAATGGTTCTGCGATGAGTACCTTACCTTTTGCTATTTGTTGTTTTATATATGTCATATCAGTCGCCTAAAATATATTTCTTAGTATCCGTTTAATATTGTTCTTACAATTTTAAAAAAAATATTAAACTTTCCAACAAATATTTAAGGAAAGAATTTTTAATTTAACGAGTTGCCACAGTTTTAGGTAAAAAACACCCGAACTCCACCGGATTAAGGGGATATATGGTTTAACACTATAATGGTTCAACCTGCAGGCTTCGATCTACTTTAAGGATCAAACCTTTGAGCACTTTTCCATTTCCCCCTACTTCTTTGAAATCGCGAATACCATCAGCGACCATATTTTGTACCGTCTGCGTCCATCGAACGGGCGAAGTCAACTGGGCGATCAATTGCTGTTTTATCAATACAGGGTCTGTCGTTGGTTTCGCATTTACATTCTGATAGACCGGGCAAAGAGGGATACTAAAATTCGTAGCTTCAATAGCCGCCTGAAGTTCTTCCCTTGCCGGTTCCATCAAAGGAGAATGAAATGCACCACCGACCTGCAATACAAGAGCCCTTCTGGCGCCGGCTTCTTTCAGTTTTTCAACAGCAAGGTTGATCCCAAGTATACTGCCAGAGATGACGAGTTGCCCATTGGTGTTATAATTAGCAGGTACCACCACCTCATCAATTGCGGCACAAATCTCCTCTACTATTGTATCTTCCAACCCGAGAATAGCTGCCATCGTACCTTCGATAGCTTCACAAGCTTTTTGCATCGCTAAAGCTCTCTGGTGCACCAACCGTAGCCCGTCAGCAAATGTCAAAGCCCCCGCAGCAACTAAAGCAGAGAACTCACCTAATGAATGACCCGCAACGGCATCGGGGATGATTCCCGACTCGCTAATTTTTGATTTTATAATAGAATGAATGAAGATGGCTGGTTGGGTAATTTTTGTGGCTATTAACTCTTCCATAGTGCCCTTGAACATTACTTCTGAGATGGCGTAGCCCAAGATTTCATCTGCCTGAGAGAATAAATCTTTGGCCAAATCTGATGATTCGAACATATCCTTTCCCATTCCTTCGAATTGGGCTCCCTGGCCGGGAAAAACGAATGCAGTCATAGTTTGTGGGTTTTTATCGGTGTACGGTTTATCGGTGTACGGTTTATCGGTGTACGGTTTATCGGTGTACGGTTTATCGGTGTACGGTTTATCGGTGTACGGTTTATCGGTGTACGGTTTATCGGTGTACGGTACAGTCGCCGAGTACCGTTATACCGTATACCGTATACCGTTATACCGATAAACCGCTATACGTTCTACCATTTTCATATTAATCTTGAAGAAATCAGGTTCAAAAACTCAGTTCTGGTTTCCACTTTTTGAAATTCTCCTGTAAAAGCAGAAGTGGTCGTTGTAGAGTTTTGCTTTTGGACGCCACGCATCATCATACACAAATGCTGGGCTTCAATGACTACCGCCACGCCGAGCGGTTTTAAAGTATTTTGAATACACTGTAGAATCTGATCAGTCAAACGTTCCTGCACTTGAAGTCTTCTTGCAAAAACATCCACTATTCTAGGTAATTTACTCAAGCCAACAATATGACCATTGGGAATATAAGCGATATGCGCTTTGCCAAAGAAAGGCAACATATGGTGTTCGCAAAGTGAGTATAATTCAATATCTTTGACGATCACCATTTCACTATAATCTTCTTTGAACATAGCTGACTGGAGGATTTTGTTGGCATCAAGATCATAACCCTGGGTTAGATATTGCATCGCTTTGGCAACCCTCTTAGGCGTATTCGTTAGACCTTCTCTTTCCGGATCTTCACCAAGTTGTTTAATAATCGTTTCGTACTGATCGATCAAAATGTTCGTGGTCTCCTCCGTATAGAGTTCCGTTTTCTTATAGGACATACATTATTGGTGAATAAAAGTGGAAAAATAGACTACTCTCCATAGTACTCTGCATAAATATTTTCGGTTTCAAATAATTTGACACAATGCAATTGACAGCCCTTTATATGCGGTTCTAATTGTTGCCATATCAATATAACCAAGTTTTCTGTAGTTGGTTGGGTACTTTTGGGAATAAAGTCGACATCCATGTTAAGATTTCTATGATCAAGCTTTTCAATGACTACCTCTTTGATCAGCTGGCTGAGCTTTTTGATATCTATTATAAATCCGGTTACCGGATCAGGTTTGCCCTTGACAGTAATATAAAGATAATAATTATGCCCATGCCAATTGATATTAGCACATTTGCCAAAAACTTCAAAGTTTCGATCATCACTCCAATCAGCTACCCATAGCTTATGCGCAGCATTGAATCTTTCTTTTCTGGTGATATATACCATTATTTAAGATTTAAGATGGGCAAAAGTACAAAGAAATTCTTTTGGATGTGCTTCTTACTCTCTTGATTATGAATTAATCGTAAAGAGGAGGCATAACGAATTTTAAAGTAAAAAAAGCTAAATCAGTAAATATATCTAAGCTTCTTCTCTTTGAAAGTGATTTTTATCGAAAAACTTTCTTCCTTTGGATTCGATTCCCTTTATTACGCACTGATAAAAATTATTTTAGAAACCATATCTTCCGGATATGTGTTTTTATATATTAGCGACTATAGATATCTTTACAATATAAACCATCAGGAAAAAATATGGCTTCACTAGTCCAGAAAATTATAGCTTCAAAGGTCTACGCTTTCCTGAGTAGGCGAATGGTTTACCATTCCATATTCTGGCTAATATTCCTTGGAACTTTAGTCAACATGGATAACAGAGACGAAATGAGCGTAGCCTATTCGTTTCTTGTGGAGATTATCAACACCTCCTTTTTTGCCCTTATTGTTTATTTCAATCTGTTTTATCTCATACCCAGATACCTGAATGACAAGAGCTTTCTTTTGTATTGTTTGGTATTGGTTTTTTCTATTTTGGTATTGACACCTATCAAGATTCTTATACTATACTTTGTCCTGATAGATTATCCGGAAACCCAGGAATCATTAATCGTAAATTTTAACCTAATGTTTCTCCTTGCTTTTATCATAGTGGGTTCGTCCACTATTTTAAAGATCATTTCGGACTGGGTAAGATATCAAAGAGACAGAAGAGAACTGCAAACTCAAACAATGCAGTCAGAATTGAAATTCTTGAAATCTCAGATTAATCCGCATTTCCTATTTAATACTTTAAACAACCTTTATGCTCTCACCTTAAAGAAATCGGATAAAGCTCCTGAGATCGTTATTAAGCTATCTGAAATGATGCGATATATGTTATATGAGTGTAATGAAAAAAGAGTACTTTTGAGTAAAGAGGTAAGCTACATTCGTAATTACCTGGATTTGGAAAGACTCCGGCAAGCGAAGAATTTTGAAATTAATTTTGAAGTTAAAGGACATGTCACTGATCAAAAAATTGCTCCGCTGATGTTTATTCCATTTTTGGAAAATAGCTTTAAACATGGTTTAAATAATCAAATCTCACAGGGGTTTGTTGCTATAAAAATGGAAGTAAACGAACGAAGTGTCGATTTTTTTATTGAAAATAGTAAAGCAGAAAAACTTCCGGCAATTGAACATCGGCGAAGTGGCGGAATTGGTCTGGTAAATGTACGTCGTCGTCTGAATCTTTTGTACCCTAACCATTATTATCTGGATATTAAGGACAATCCCAATACCTATACCGTAAATTTAAAATTAGATTTAGATATATAATACCTTTGCTTAATTTATAAACCAACTCCTTTTAATATGATAAATGTAATTATCGTTGATGACGAACCCCTTGCTCTTGATGTCCTGGAAACCTATATCGAAAAAATCCCGGCGCTCAATCTGGTCCAGCGTTGTAATAATGCGTTTGAGGCTAATGAAGCTTTAAAAAACCATGACATTGACCTGATGTTTCTGGATATACAAATGCCACAATTGACAGGTACTGACTTCCTGAAGACATTATCCAATCCACCTTTGGTTGTATTTACTACTGCCTATGCCAATTATGCCATTGAAGGTTTTGAACTCAATGCTATTGATTATCTGCTCAAGCCTATTTCGTTGGAGCGATTCATGAAATCGGTTAATAAAGCTGTTGAGCAGGTTGAGTTGCAAAGAAAAGATAGCGCTACGACAGTCACGATAAGCGATGATCCAAATTTTATATTTGTCAAAGCAGATAAAAAACTGATCAAAGTGTCTTATGATGAAATAATATATATCGAAGGATTAAAGGATTATGTGATCATTCGACAGGATGTCGGTAGAATTATTACGCT
>JBLHJZ010000300.1:0-6368 GCA_047619515.1 Saprospiraceae bacterium
TATTCTCTTACTAGTTTTATTGAAGATGTAGAGAATGTAGATTTTAACTTATGGTTTCCAATCTCTATTTCATTAGATGCGCTCAATTTCTGGCAAGTTTCTACAGAGGATGCCTATACAGGTATGTCTTCCTGGTATGTGGAAGATATTGAAACAGAAAGTCACCAAATCATCCAGGGCGGAGAACCTAATAATCAGATTATGGTCCTAGGAACTAACCCTGTTTTACGATTTTATCATAATTATAATACTGAGAATGCTGCTGATGGTGGAGTCGTGCAGATTTCTACGGACGGTGGTGTGATATGGAGCAACCTTGGGGATGATATGTTTAGAGGAGAGTACAGTGGGGTTATCCAATATGCTACTTTTGTTATTCCTAACTTCAGGGCTTTTTATGGAGATAGTGAAGGATGGATTTCTACCTATGTGGATTTAAAGGACTACGCCGGACAAGAGGTAGTTTTGCGGTGGAATTTTGCTACCGACGATAATACTGCTCCTGTAGATGGGTTTTGGCATGTTGATGATATTGAAATCATGGATTTGGTCAATTATAATGCAGAGGCTTGTGTGACTTCTGAACAGTTAGATGAAGCATGTTCTACCCCTCCTGGTCGAGGAACAGTTATAGAGTCTAAATTGACAGTAGGTATCAATGATCCTGCGGCGACTGTAGCAATGAGTATTTTTCCTAATCCAACTGATGATCAGGTGAATCTGTCTATCACAAGTCAGGATAATCAAAATGTAACGTTGAGTATTGTCACGCTGGATGGGAAGGAAGTAATCGCTAAGAATATCGAAACGTCTACCTTGACACAAACCTTTTCGATTGATGTATCTGCCTTACCTGCAGGATTCTATTTCGTAAAAGCAAGTACCAATAATGAAGTGGTGATTAAAAAGATTGTGATTAATTAATCACTGATTAGATAAAAATCACCCTTTCTCTTTTAAAAGAAAAGGAGAGGATTATTAAAAAGCGGCTGGTTCGAATTCGAACCAGCCGCTTTGTTTTTTATTCCAATAAGAAGACTTTAATTCAGGAGAAATGTAAGTCAGCGCCGCTACGAACGCTTGTGCCAAGCCCTGTCCCGAACATCGTTGAGGGACATGTCGAAGTACCTATAACCTTTATTACTCTTCTTCTTTGCTATTCGGTTTCTCTTCCACTTCCTGCATATCCACTTTGAATTCCTCTACTTTTTCTTCGATTTTATCGCCGATAACTTCCGCGACTGCTTTAATGGTATCTACTACATCTTCCAATGTTTCGCTGAAAGTCGTCCCGATCGCTCCGAGTAGAGACTCTCCTGGGCCTTCTCTTTTCTCTTTAATGGCTTCGGCAGCTTTTTCTAGCTTTTCGGTATCCTCATCAGTTCTGGAACTTTCTTCGAGTTTGATTTTATTCGCAATTCTTTCTTTTGCTGTCTTTTTAGCGGCTTCTATTTCTTCCTGCTTTGCCGCTTTAGCATTAATCGAAGCAATCTTACCTTCCAGCTCTACTTTGGTCTTCAACATATCGTTTAGTTTTTCCTCTTTGGAAACGATACGCTCATTGATCATTTTGATTTTTGCCTGACGGATTTGAGCCTCCAATTGTCCCTCCGAACTTTCCACTCGGCGACTTTGAAATCCTTGATCCTCTCGATCCCGGTGAATGGAAGTTTCCATTTTATGGATCGCATTCATGAGTCCATCATATCTACGCAGGACTCTATCCTGAGGAGAACTTTCATTGAAGGCGTTACTCCCGAATCGCTTTTCTTTGACAACTTTAAAAGTATCATCTATTTTTTGCCAAATTTTAGAACGGTGTTCTTTATTAAACCTGGCTTCTTTGAAATCTCGCTGAATATTTTTTAGTTCTTCAAAAATCACGGTGAGATTCATTCCTTCGGAAACCCGTTTTTCAACATCTTCTAATGTTTTTGCGAAATCATCGAAGTGTTTTTTAGAAACAGTATTAAATTCTTCATCAAAAGAACTTCTCATTTCTTTCAACTTGGCAAAAAGCTCGTTAGTGCCATCCCGCAAATTATCTGCATGTTCCCGGAAAAGATTTCTATCTCTCACCTGATTCTGGACTTTACCCCAAAAAATTTTTAAGGATTCCCAAGCGGAAGCATCAAAGGAGGAAAGTTTTTCTACCTTTTCTTTAAGCTCAGTAAATTCAGCTTGATAAG
Source organism: Saprospiraceae bacterium (assembly GCA_047619515.1). Classification (GTDB taxonomy): domain Bacteria; phylum Bacteroidota; class Bacteroidia; order Chitinophagales; family Saprospiraceae; genus JAHDHW01. The sequence continues at coordinate 2,190 of JBLHJZ010000300.1, forward strand.
CTTGATTTAATCTGGCAGAAAGTACTGCAAAATGCCACTCGGTTTGAGCACGCTGGATGAGATCACCCCTGCTTACTTTGATGTCATCAGGAAGTAGGCCTTCCGTCATTGTCAGTTCCCTTTCCAGGTGAATATTTCCTTCCGGGAATTCCAAGTCGTTGCCATTTCGCCATTCATCCATTAGGCTCTTTCCAAACTCTTCGGTTACAATATTTTCGGGAAAGGTCCAAATATCTACTTTATTTTCAAGTGTTCGGAGGCTAAGGGCAATCAATACTTTGTTTTCGTCAGCGTCGGTACCCCAAAGTACAAGCTTCGTTTTCATAATACAAAATTCAGTTTCGTTAGCAATAAATTTAAAATTCAGTTTACGTTGATCAATTGAAAATTAATTCAAAATTTCTCCTAGTGCCGTTTAAAAAACACCTACTTGCCAGTCCCTACAGACACGTACTGTGCGGGCAAGAATCCGACATTCTGAAAATCTAAATGATTCTGAAATAGCAATAGCAGTTGAAGAATCGTTAGATTGAGGAATCCAAAAGAGGATTTTATTTTTTGAACAGTATGTATTAAAAGTTTTATTTAATCGTTTTTAGCCATTTTTAAATATATAAAATGACCATCAGATTCTTAAAAATAAGCAATTGTATCAAAAACCTCAAATTTTAACCTATTTTTTTGAGAATACTGATGTTATAAATTGATAGGACTTAATCCAACAAGGGCATTTTCTACCAGATATTCAGCGATTTGCACCGCATTAGTAGCCGCACCTTTTCGTAAATTATCAGCAACCACCCACATGTCCAATGCATGTGGACGAGAAACATCTCTCCGGATTCTACCCACAAAAACCTCATCTTTACCATGCGCATGGAGAGGCATAGGGTAGACATTATTCTTCGGATCATCCTGGACAATGATACCTGGTGTTGCTTTTAAAGCTTTTACTATATCTGCCAGCTCAAATTGCTTTTTCGTCTCTACATTCAACGATTCAGAGTGGCCGCCAACTACAGGTACCCTAACCACCGTCGCGGTGATGTTTATGTCATTATCTCCCATTATCTTTCGCGTTTCATACACCAACTTCATCTCTTCACTCGTGTAGCCATTGTCACCAAAATCTCCACCATGAGGCAGACAGTTTTTATCAATCACGTGAGGATATACTTTTTCGCCATCTATGCCTTTTCGTTCATCTTCCATTTGTTTGACTGCCGCTACGCCCGTGCCTGTTACACTTTGGTAGGTAGAAATGACCAGTCGTTCGATACCATAATCCCGATGGATTGGTAATAAGGCAAGTACCATTTGAATAGTACTACAGTTTGGATTGGCAATGATTTTATCTGCCGGTGTGAGTTCAGAAGCATTGATTTCAGGTACGATTAATTTTTTATCCGTATCCATTCTCCAGGCACTACTATTATCAACCACCGTAGTTCCTGCTTCTGCAAACCTGGGAGCCCATTCTTTTGAAATTCCTCCACCCGCTGAAAAAATAGCGATGTCTGGTTTGAGATTGATAGCATCCTGCATACCGATAATCTTATAACTTTTGCCCTTGAATGTAATCTCTTTTCCAACCGACCGAGGAGAAGCAACCGGTAAAAACTCCGTAACCGGAAAATTTCGTTCTTCCAATACCCGGCACATAACAGTCCCAACAAGACCAGTGACTCCAACAATAGCAACTTTCATCCGTAAATTTTTAATTTTTATAAAATGACTTCACCATTTCATTTATAAAATGACTTGAGTAGGCATTTATTAACGATAAGTGAATGGTAAAGATACAGGCATTTATATTTTATTGCTATTTTTGAAATCAAATTTTGTACCCCGGACAATTAAACCTAAACTACCGGCAAATGAAAAAAAACCTCTTTTGGACGATATTTGTGATTATTAGCTTTTCTGTGAATGCTCAGCTTCAAGATGATTTTAATGATCTAAGTTTTCCACTTGACCCGGATTGGTTTGGAGATACGGATATTTATGAAGTCAGCGGATTGAACGAATTGCAGTTAATGGACACCACGGCAGGAGAATCATTCATTTATACATTAGCGCCGACAGCGGATAGCACGACCTGGGAATTTTATTTTCGGATGGCGTTTGATCCATCTACAGACAATTTTCTGAGGGTATATTTAAAGTCCGATTCTCCTGATTTTGATGAAAACCTTCAAGGGTATTATTTACAAATCGGACTTGCCGGATCTATGGATAGTATCCAGCTGAGAAGGCAGGATAATGCCAGTTCCACTATTATTCTTGGCGGAATTTCTGGTGGAGTAGCCAATGAGCCTGGTGTAAGAGTAAGGGTTGTCAGAGATGATGATGCGAATTGGCAGTTATATGCCGATTATACCGGAGGCTTCAATTTTCAATTAGAAGGAACAATCAACGATGATACTTATAATACGGGTGATTACTTTGGATTTAAATGCAAATATGGTGTTACCCGGAAAGATAAATTCTTCTTTGATGATGTGCTCATCAGCCCCTTATTTCAGGATGAAACGCCTCCAGTGCTGTTAAATGCCCAGGCTCAGGATGCAAATACTGTTTTGCTCCAATTTGACGAGCCACTTGATCAGACTGCTGCAGAATTATCGCTTAACTACACCATAAACAACGGGATAAATATAAATAGTGCTACGTTGAATACGGATCCGACAGTTGTTGTTTTGGATGTTTCAAATTTGACCAGTGGAGAAAATTATACCGTGACGGCAGAAAATATCCTGGATTTGAACCAAAACTTGCTGGTAGCAGGGCAGGCCGATTTTTCTTTTTTCATCATAGAACAAGCCGCACCTTTTGATATTTTAATCAATGAATTATTTCCAAACCCGGATTCGGGGATTACTTCTTTACCCAATGCAGAATTTATAGAATTATTTAATCGAAGTAATAAAGTGATCAATCTCTCCGGCTTTGAAATCTTTGATGCCAGTAATGTAAAAACCCTTTCCGAGTACATTTTTTTACCACAATCTTATCTGATTATCTGTGATATGAACGATACTGCAAGTTTTTCTTCTTTTGGAAATGTGCTTGGGGTGACAAGCTTATTTGCTTTGAACGACTCAGGAGACGATGCGGGATTGAGCGATAATAATGGGGTAGAAATCCATAAGGTATCTTATACGACGGCTACCTATCAGAACGAGGATAAAAATGATGGCGGTTGGACTTTAGAATTGATAAACCCCAATTTATACTGTCAGGGGGAATCGAATTGGCGGGCTTCAGTAAATCCAGCTGGTGGTACGCCGGGGCAGGAGAATTCCCTTTTCAATAATATTCCTGATACAACGCCACCCTTATTATTGGATGTAATACCGTTGGGAGAAAATCAACTGAGGCTATTTTTTAATGAAACGATGAGTGAATTTTCGGAAGATCTTTTAGCTTATACCATCTCAAATGCAGGGCAGGTGATCGATGCAGTTTTGGAAGAAAATTTAAATACTGTTTTATTGACCATTGATGCACCCTTCTTTACTGACCAGAGTAGTTATATGCTGACCATAAATGACGGAGTGCCGGATTGCTCCGGAAATAATATTGCCTCAGCGGCTTTCGAATTTATATTTTTCCTGGTTCAACCTGCGGAGCGCTATGATATTTTGATCAATGAATTTTATCCGGATTTTTCACCAACTTTCGGCCTTCCCGAGAAAGAGTTTGTTGAATTATATAATCGAAGCGATAAGACCATCAATCTTGAAGGATTTGTGATCAATAATGGTACTGAAAACGTGGACTTGCCTTTCTTTCTACTCCAGCCGGATGCCTATGTCATATTGTACCAAAGTGGTGGTGGTCCAGGATTTTCCGCACTGGGAGATACCATCGTTGTTCCAAATTTTATTGGCCTCGGAAATGAAGGGGATGCTTTCAACTTATTTGATCCTTCCGGCCAGTTGATACATGCAGTAGACTATGATAAGAGTTGGTATCAGGATGCGGATAAAACCGAAGGCGGCTGGTCTATTGAATTAATAAATCCAAGCGCACCCTGTGCTTTTCAATCGAATTGGCGGGCTTCCGTAAACCCCGTCGGTGGGACTCCGGGACGACAGAATTCTGTGCATGATATAGCGGTTGATGATACACCACTGGATTTGATCAGTGCTTTTCCAGTATCACCGGATGAAGTCA
>JBLHJZ010000301.1:0-6358 GCA_047619515.1 Saprospiraceae bacterium
CCTCGCAGATGCTATGAGCCCCCGCAGGTTTCTATTTAAAATAGTACGGATGAATGAATTCTTTATCGGTTGTTTTGGTCAAAACCTGAGGGTTTGACCCGCCTCAAAATTTACTTCCTTTTTCTAGGATATCCGACAACCAATTTCGATCCGTCAGTAATTCCGTGTTTTCAATCTTCTCCCGTAGGTTGGATAAATTTCTAATATTTCCTTTTACAATCTGATTTAACAAAGAGATAAAATCCAGGTAGGTTTGCCGGACATTATTTGATATAAGCTTATTCCGTCGAAGATATACTTTAAAAGAAGCGCCCTGATATCTGGGATCCGGTATGTGTGATCACTGAGGATGGTGCGTTTATCGTGTTCTCCAATTTATGCGAAGTAGAATGCGCAGGATACGGCCCTGATCAAATTACAGACTGCGATGGAGTAGGGGACGATGATGGCCCGGTTGATACAGAGCCCGTTTTTCATACCATTAATCCTTTTGACCTGGATGGCTTTTCCGGGAATGAGACACCCGACCTACACCAGTAATCAGTATCTAAGGACCTGCCAGGTATAGCAACGGCCAGTCTTTATCCTAATCCAGTAAGTGGCAATCAAATGACCATTGAACTAGAAGTGCCGGAATCTACAAAGGCTCAGATTAGCATAGTATCCATTACTGGAAAGCTAGTTCAAATAGTTCCTGTCGATTTATCTAAAGGAAAGCATCAAGTCGAAATCGAGCTTGATCATATCGCTAATGGTATTTATTTCGCCAAGATAGAAACGAGTAATGAGACGCGGCTTTTGAAATTTATAAAACAAGAATAAGCTTTATTCAGAGCAGTACTGGCTCACAAAAATTGCTAAGTAAAGTCTAAAATAAAAAGATTAACTTTTACTATTCACAGCTTCATGCAAATTGTATGGGGCGGTTTTGTTGTGTACCAGTATAATCGGATTTTTTCACCACAGAGAGAAAATGAGAATAGGCAGCGTGTTTTTTGTTTTAAACCCTCAGCGTCTTTTCAGCGTTCTCTGCGGTTAATTTAATCATTATGTATAAATTTCTACGGTCATCAGACTATCTCACCAAAGTCACACTTCCCTTATACAAAATAACCTCATCGTCCAAAAAATCAATCTCTGCATACCAGGTAAATACCGCATTATTCATAAGTTTTCCCTTAAAATAGCCATCCCAGCCAAAAGTCTGGTGATCAGCCGGATAAACATGGTCGGCAGCATAGACCAAAGCTCCCCAACGATTAAAGACTTTAAAATCTAAAATCTCCCTGACGCCGTTTCCGGTAAAAATGGTAAAAAGATCATTCGCTCCATCTCTGTTAGGTGTAAATATATTCGGAATGAAAACATTACGGTTTTTTACTACTTCTACCAGCACTTCATCTATTTTGGTACAACCCGTGAGAGAGTCAATTACAGTAAGGGTATATGTAGTTGTATTGATAGGACTGGCTATTGGTTCTTTGCAACTGGTACAATTTAAATAATCAACAGGAGACCAATTGATGTTTTGGTTGGTTATTGGAAAAACTTGACCTTCCAATTCTACACTTTCTCCTAATTCGATTTTATGGTCCGGTCCTGCGTCAACAGTAATAAACGGAGGCTCGTAGATATTGATTACTTCACCAGCCGTGCAACCATTTGCATCAGTCAGCACAAAACCATAATCCCCGCCATTTAAATTATTTAACACCGAATCTGCCGAAAAAGGAGAACCATTAAAACTATACAAATAGGGTGGAGTACCCCCCATTATATTAAGGATTTCGATGAATCCGGTGCCGTCTCCATTACAGGGTACATCTGCTATATTGAAATCATAAGTCAATGGCTCTGGTTCGACGATCATGATGGTCGATAAAACATAATTACATAGATCATCAGTTATCGTCAGGGTATAATCTCCGGCGCATAGTTCGACAAGACCGGGTAGGGTTACTCCGGTATTCCATAAGAAATTCAAAGATCCGTTACCCCCGCTAATGGTAGTTTCGACACTACCATCACAATCTTCATAACAATCCACATTAAAGGATTCGATATCCAGAAAAACTTCGGCAAGATAATTTACTTCAATAGTATCACTGCCTGGACATCCGTTATTGTCAACCTCTACCCAGTATATCCCCGGATCGGTTACCGTAAAAGTATTTTCAGTAGATCCATCCTGCCAGGTAAATCCTGTGGCTGGAAATTCAGGATCCAAGACCACTGAATATAGGTCACAAAGCGTGGTATCCGGTCCCAGATCGAAAAGGGGTGTTACACTAAAAGTAATAGCTATTTCATCAGTAATTATACATCCATCGCTATCATAAACACTGACAGCATAAGTGCCGGAACTGGTGATCGGAAGAGTTGGAGCAGTTGAACCATTTTCCCATTCATAAGAAACAGCCCCTGGTGTCGTACCATCAATAATATAAGAGGCCTGATCACAAACTGAAAAATCAGGGCCTAAATTCAGCGCCAAAGAGTTATTGTATAGTATCCGGAAGGAATCTCTCCGGGTACAGGCGCCATTCAATAATGCAACATCAACCCAATAAGTACCCTGGCCATTGGCACTGAAAGTGGCTCCGGTCGATCCATCATGCCAGGAATAAGCGGCATTGGTAGTGGTTGCATCCAGGAAAATAGTCTCATTGGGATTACATACAGTCGTATCTGTCAAAGTACTGGAACCATCTAAAACATCAATGACAAGATAACTTACATCGGAAGAATTACAAGTCAGCTGATTAGATACATCCAACTTCACAATATAAGTGCCCGGTTCAGTAAAAGTATAGGAAGCATCCTTGGTAGTTGCACCAGCACCGCCATCATCAAAGTCCCATGCGAATACAGTAGCATCCTGCCCGGTATAATAAAAATCAACTTCAAAAGGCACACATCCACTGGTCGAAGGTAAGGCAATTGACGCTGCAGTAACAGTAGGTATATCAAAATCAATTTTGAAAACACCTATATCACAAAACGTGGACTGGCTTTCTGCAAATGCTCCAGGAAGCGTATTCAATATCCCGGACATAGTACAGGAACAGACGCCCTGGTAAACTGTCCCCGATTTATCAAAGCGACTGGTGCCACCATCTACATGGTCTGCATTACCATAATAAGTCCCGAATTGAAGCGAGGCCGCCATTGGATTAAGAACCCCCAGATAAAAGGAACCGCCTATGGTTGAGATAGCATCAGAAGTGGTCGGCAATCCTGACTGTGCATAATAACCCGAGAAATATATATTATTGCACTTGTCTACCATAAAAGCCACGGGGACATAATCATGGCCAGAAGAAACAGGGCCTTTTCCAATCACCGTACTATAAACGACAGATGTAAGGTCGCTTGTAAAGCTGGTCAAAAATTGCCTGCTACCCTGATTATAAAAATAAGTGCCTGGAGTTACCGGCATTTGCCCGGTAGTCTGGCCATAAATGTGTACCTTTCCATCCTCATCAATATCTAGAAAAAATCCATGCTCATCTCCTGAAGATCCCCATAAAGTACTGGCTATCAGACTACTTCCTGTCGCATTCAGGAGCACTACAAAAGCATCTTCCTGTCCTCCTGCCCATGCGGGTTGGACCGTACCTGGCGTAGTTGGAAAATCACTATTGCCAGCGATACCGACGACATATACCTGACCAAAATCATTAACCCGTAACCCGAAGGCTGCATCAGCATCACTTCCACCCAGGTAGGTAGCCCAAAATAAAGTAGAGAAATCACTGTTGAGCTTGAAAACAACGCCATCCTGTGTAGATGATCCGTTTACATTTTGTTCCGTATCATAAGCGCCTGCGGTTACCGGAAAATTATCAGAGGTAGTACAGGAGGCGATATATGCATTCCCTTGATTATCCAGTACGATCTCTCCTCTGTAGGTATCATCATAATTCGCATTGAGGGCAGAGGTATTCTGACCGTCAATGCCCGATCCGCCTACAAAGGTTGAACCGACCAGGGCACTTCCACTGGCGTTAAGTTTAGTGACCACAATATCCTGGAATTGACCTTTTGTAGTTTGAAAGGCATTCGAGGTAACCGGATAATTTGTACTTTCCGTACTCCCCAATATATAAAGCTGGCCACTAAAGTCCGTAATCATACTATGTGGAAAATCTGCGCTGGATCCACCAATATAGGTAGCATAGATTTGTTCTGTTCCGGTAGCATTATATTTTGTCACTGCAATATCTGTGTTTCCACCCCCAAAGGCCGTTTGAAACGCACCAGTAGTCGTTTGGTATCCTGCTCCAAAGGATCTTCCTCCAGCATAGATATTTCCTTGATTATCAAAAGTGGCAGTATGGCCAAAATTATATACGCCTGACATACCCGAAAGGGTGGCAGCGATTACTGTTGGATCAATGACCAATGAATAATTTTCATTATAGCCTTCCGGAAAAACAAAAGAAACTGTATTTCCCCGAAGCTCATACTCACAGGGGATAACGACTTTCTGCCCATTGATGAACTGGTAAACATATGGCTTTTGCTCGAAGATGGTTTCTACTGAAGTATGGATGACCAGATTGCTGTTGTCAATTTCAACGGCATCTGCGCCTTCGTACTCCATTTGAACCACAGAAGGGTCGACATGAGGTGCTACAATCAAATCATATTTAAAATGCCCATTATTATTGTAGGCTTCCAGGTCGATTCCATTATAAAGCCCCTGATATTGGACTTTATTGAAAAGCGGTACTTTTGAAGCCCATTTGGCGGGGTCATTACCCAAAAAGTAATTGTAATATTCTGTACGCGGATCAATTTCTTTAAAATTGACATTTTGCGCATTTAGAAAATGTACTTTATAAGCATGCATCCGGATGTCGAGCACACTACTGGTATCATGGGTAGCTTCGTGGATTTGTCCGACATCTTCGGCATTAGCAAATATATAGGTGAAAGCTTTTTGCTCGAGGTATACTGTATTCAAGCCACCAAGGCCAGCTTTATAAGCAACGTTCGAATGCCATTGGTTGAGGTTTTTTATAAAAGAAATATTGGTATTTATGACTGGAGAAACCTCTTTATAATCCTTGTGCTGGCCGTGGTTATGGGCTTGTTGTCTCTCAGGAATAGCAAGCGATTGAGCTATTATCGAAGAACAGACCAATAGAAATCCAAAGATGAGTAGTATGGCTTTCATAGCGAAATTTGATAGTTAAAATTTATGTACCCTGACATTCGAACTTATGAGCCATAAAATAGCCCTACTTCGATTCATTTCATTCGTTCAGTAAGACATTAGTCAAGGCTGTTATGCGGAGTATGCGAAGAAAGATCTTTTAGCAACCTGACTGCTCTATTTATAAAGAACACAGATTAATAGTTTCAGTTTATTTATACGCTATAAATATATGCTTTTTGAACGAGAAAAGCTTGGAGAAAATTTGATCGGAAGGAGACAAATGACCGGATAATATTATAAAGGGGATTGTTATTGCCCTTATCAGGTAATTTTTTTTCTTTAAGAATAATTAACTTTTCCAAAACCACGGTAATTTTTATTTTATTCTTACCTTAATGATCAATAGCTCCCAAAGGATTAAAGAACTAATAATATTTCAACATAATCCTTACAAGGAAATGGATAAGGAATCGGTAATAAAAAAAAATCTTGAGCAGATAGTTAATCAGCTTATTAGTGAAAAAAAAGCGCTAGTACTTGAAAACTGTCTTCTAAAAGAAGAAAATACTACACTAGAAAATGAACTTAAAGAGAGTGAGATTCGCTATGGTCAAATTATTGATCAGGCGAATGACATGATCTATCGGGTCACCGTGAAGGGGATTATCACCTGGGTCAACCCCTATACGCTGCAATTTCTTGGTTATCCTAAGGAGGAGATTGTGGGCAAACATTTTCAGGAGTTCGTTCATCCTGATTATTTTAAAATGGTCAACGATTTTTACAAAAAAATACTCGATAAAAATCAAATTAACGCTTACCTCGAGTTTCCACTTTTGAATAATAAAGGAGAAACATTGTGGGTAGGTCAAAACTCGCAATTGGATATTCAAGATGGAGTCGAGATTGGAGGTATAGCTATTGCAAGAAACATTACTCTCAGAAAAGCAATTGAAGCCAATATCCATTCCATCCAGGAACAAATAGCAGCCAGTGAAGAGAAATACAGGAGTATTATTGAAAACATGGAGCTGGGACTGTTGGAAGTAGACAATCAGGGAACGATCATAAAAGCTTACGATTACTTTTGCGATATGACAGGTCATACACCGAAAGAGATGGAAGGTAAAAATGCGGAGGATCTTTTGCTGCCTCCTGGATATAAGGAAATAATGACTACCCAAAATAAAAGCC
>JBLHJZ010000302.1:0-6357 GCA_047619515.1 Saprospiraceae bacterium
TATATAAAAAAATAAAAAACTATTTGTTTATATAAATAAAATGTTTTAAATTGCGCTTATTATTAAAACACTATAAACATTGTTTGCTTGCTGACGCTTTAGTCCCACTTATTACTTGAAGATTAAGCCTGAAGCATACGTTTAATTAAACCTACTATTATGATCCAAGATGACAGAATTCAGTTAAATGAAAGATTTGTAGAAGTATTTAATCTTTTGGTTGAGCGTGGAGATGTAGTGCTCAATGATCGTGGGGGCAAGGGAATAGGAGATTTCGCTGAGAAAATTCTGGGTAACCGGGGTTATGGCCATATCATCCGTGCCTTTTTAAATGAGGATGACAAACGGGTGATTGATTATCGCCATGCACGTACTTTGTGTAATGTATATGGGGTAAATGAGGCTTATTTGGTTGATGGCATCGGGACACCTTTCGGATTTGATCTTCCTAAACCTAACCAGCAGGGTGTGCCCGTTAATACAGGAAACATACTTTTTACTTCAGTAGAAGCTTTTGCGGGATCTGGTGAGGCCGCTACAGCAGCAGGCTCTTCGGCTTCTGAAGAAAATGAATATTTCTCGCTACCCGGTGTTAGTGGTAATGGACTGGTGGCCTTTCCGGTAGATGGCAATAGTATGGAACCTGACGTGATGAATGGCGATATTTTGATTTGTCGGCAGATCAGCGGCGCTCATGAGATTAAAGATAATGAGATTTATGCCGTAAAAAGCAACGGCGCTTTGTGGATTAAATATGTCCAAAAAATTGCAAATAGCAGAGGTCATGTTATCTCTTTGAAATTGATTTCTGCCAACTATCTAGAGTTCGATTCTTTTATAGAAGAAGTCAACGAGCATACCCGTCTTTTTAGAGTGATTCGTAGAATCAGTGATGTCTGATTTGTTTTCTTGCCCATAGTAACGGGTAAATTTATTTGCCCAGTTGATTATATTCTTTTAAACATTGTTTAATCAGCTAGCAGCCTGTTTGAGAACTCCGCCTCATGCTTTAAGCACACGGGAAGGTATCTGAAAATTACTATACACACACGATTCTCAGGCCGGTTATTTTGTTTCTACGACAAACTGCTAGGCAAATAAAATCGACCTGTACATCTCGAATAAACGCTCTAATTCATCGAAACCTGATTTGCTGGCTACTTTAAAATCGGGCGAAACTTATTTTAGGAGGTACCGGAGCAGTTTATTTAATTTTTTTGTTTGTTTTATTTTGATTATAATACTTTTTGTTTTATCTTGTGTTCAGATTCAGGGAGAAAGAATTTCCAGGAATATTGAACAAACAAAATAATCAATGAAAGCTATTTTTAATTCATTCCTAAGTTCAGCGCCATTAAAAGGTCTCTGATGCAAAATATCAACAGACAAGAACTCAATAGAAGATTCACCGAGATCTTTCAACTATTAGTTGACAAAGAAGAGATTGTAAAAAGTGATCGCTCGAAAAGCAAATCCGCTTTTGCTGAAAAACTAGGTACTAAAGGTCATATCATTGACTTGTATTTGAAAGGGAAGCGAAAGATTACTTATGAACAGGTAAAGCAACTTTGTTCACTTTATCAGATTAGTGAAGCTTTTATGTTTCAAGGAATAGGATTGCCTTTTGATCAATCGGAAATTCCTGCTCCGGAAGATAAACTGGCAATGGCATTAGGTATTAATTTTTCACCGAATATCCTGTTTACCAATGTAGAAGCTTTTGCAAGTAATACCGTGGGGGTAGATCTTCTGGAAGAAAATGAGCGGTTCCATATTCCCGGAGTCAATGGAGATCTTGTTGCATTCAATATCAATGGGGATAGTATGGCGCCGACAATATTATCGGGAGATATGGTGATTTGTAAACCATTGGAGACCCATATTGAGATGATAGACAATGAAATATATGCTGTAGTGACGAATCAGTCTGTTTGGGTAAAGAGAGTGCAAAAATGTTTTGATCGACATCATAAATGGACGCACCTAAAGCTCATTTCAGACAATCATATAGAATTTGACCCTTTTATAATCGAAATAGGAGAAATCGCTAAACTATTAAAAGTGACCAGGCGATTGACTGGGTTAGGATAATAAGAATCTGGAAGATGTTCTTTCGAGTCGAGAAAAGAAACTTGGAATAAGCCTAAGTACAGCGTAAAATAAGTAGTGGCTGAATTATGACTAATGAATTTTTGTTCTAATCGAGAAGCGCATGGAACCTGCCCGTACGGGCAAGGTGAGAACGTGACGAAGAGTAGGAGAAAAAGACATAGTCAGAATCGGACGATATTTACTTTACGATGTACTAAGCTTACAAATTAGGTGGAAGGTGGAACACAAAGAGGGGGAATAGTGGCTTTACAATTATGGAGCCGTCAAGACCTTTGGTGATGATCGGGTAATTCCTAATTAGAAATTCTTAACTCCAAATTAAATACGGATAGTCTCTCTAATCATATCCTGCTGTTTTTTGATGCTAACTCCCGAATACATATTCGGGAGTTTTTTTATTTTTCAACCAAATATAACAATCAATTTTCATAACATACCGGGTCCAAATTACAACGAAGAAGTAAGCGGATAGTAGACAAAGGACTCACTCACTCCTCACCAATTCACTCCTCACCCCTGAATCACGCTCCCCGCTGCCGCATAACCTCATACAACATAATCCCTGAAGCCACAGAAACATTAAAAGAATCCGTAGTCCCTTTTTGAGGAATAATGAATTGCTGATCCACTTTTTTTAGAATAGTACTACTAACCCCATTACCTTCGGAACCAATCACCAAAGCCGTAGGCACTGTAAAATCCATCTCATAAATAAGCTTTTTAGTGCCAAGATTACTGGCAAGTACAGCAATTCCGTTCAATTGTAAGGTGTCAATAGCTTTGATAAGGCTGGTTTCCCGGCAAATAAGAATTTTAGTCAAGGCACCGGCAGAAGTTTTTAACGCTTCAGGGTTAATCTGGGCAGCTCCTTTTTCAGGGATAACTATGGCATGTACACCGCATATCTCCGCAGATCGGGCTATGGCCCCAAAATTTCTGACATCAGTAATGTCATCCAAAAGTAATAACAAAGGCACTTCTGATTTTTCGTAAATCATCGGGAGTACATCGTCCAGACTAAAATAATTGACTAAAGATAAAAATCCAATGACACCCTGGTGCTGACCACTGTAAATACGGTTCAGCTTTTCGCGGGGAACGATTTGAAGAGGAATTTTGGAATCCCTGCTAAGCGTTTTTATCATTTGATCAAACTCTCTGTCGATCCCTTTTTGCAAAATAATTCTGTCAAAATTATTCCCATTATTGATAGCATCAACTATGGGATGTCTTCCGACGATCATAGTATTTTTTGAAGAACTTTTCATATTAAAAAGATGAAAATAGGACTGATTAATAAAATAGGACACAAAGAAGCGGATAAATTTTCTAAGTAATCATATAAAATGTCTCCTAATATAATAAAACTGGTAAAGTAACCGACATGAATAAACAGATATTTTAGCTATTTTTACCGAAACGATTCATAAACTTTATTACTCACATTTAAATTGCAATGCAATATGAAAATTAGATTTACAAATTTTATTGGAATTATGGCGTTCCTGATGATCAGCAACATTGCTTGGTCACAATCGCAAACACCGCTGGATATCGCATTAAGACATATTGAAAATAACTATAAATCCTGGAACCTGACCCAGTCAGATATTGAAGGAATGATAGTGTCTGATATGTATACCAGCAAGAAAAGTGGCACAACGCATATTTATTTCAATCAAAGTCATGAAGGGATTAAATTGCAAAATGCTATTATCAACGTAAGTGTGTTGAATAATGGAAAGGTAAACTTCGTAGGAAAAAGATTTACATCGGATTTAGCGGATCAGATCGGTTTCAGTTCTGCCAGTCTTTCTACTGATCAGGCTTTACAATTGGCCGTAAATGATCTGGGGATTAATGCAGAACTACCAAGATCAACCACAGTAGAAGAAGGGAATAAGTACACTTATGAAGGAGGGACGATTTCAAAATTCGCAGTGATCTCTGAATTAATGTACAAAGAAATCAATAATGAAATCCAATTGGTCTGGGATATCATGATTGATCCGATAGGAAAGAGCGAGAAATGGGAATATGCTATTGATGCAAATTCAAGCAAAATTCTCGACAAGCATGATATGGTGATTAGGTGTAAATTAGATGCCCAACCATTCCACAATCATGATGCGCATTGCAATGAGTATAATGATCAGGCAAAATCATTAAACGTAGAAGAGACACTGACTCAGCTGAATACAGCGATGACAGGGGGCTATAGAGTTTTTCCATTTACAACAGAGAGCCCGATTCATGGTACCCATGATTTAGTGACTGATCCTGATGATGCGACGGCTTCTCCTTTTGGATGGCATGACACTAATGGAAGTGCTGGTTCGGAGTTTACAATTACCAGAGGTAATAATGTTCATGCTTTTCTTGACAGAAATGATGATGGGGTATCCGATGGACCAGAACCTGATGGCGGTATGAGCTTAGTCTTCGATTTTCCTTTTGACGGTGCTTTAGAGCCAGCGGCCAATGCGGATGCCGCAGTTACCAATTTATTTTATTGGACAAATATTATCCATGACTTTACTTATGGTTATGGATTTGACGAAACTTCCGGAAATTACCAGGTAAACAACTATGGAAATGGAGGGCAGGGTTCGGATGGACTTATCGCTATAGCACAGGCAAATGCGGATACTGTAATAGGGGGGCTACCAGGTTCATCTAATAATGCATTTTTCACCCCATCACCTGATGGGATGCCTGGTTCTGTCAATATGTTTATTTGGGATAATCCAGGTGGTGGAAACTTCAATGTGACTGCCCCAGGTACAATAGCCGGACAGTATGCTTCAGTAGATGCCGGTTTTGGAGCACCGATTACTGGAACGCCTGTTACTGCGGAGGTGATTCAGGTAGAAGATGTTAACCCTGACCCTTCAACTACAGATGCTTGCGATGAATTGGTAAATGCTGATGAACTGATAGGTAAAATTGCCTTAATTGATCGGGGTGGTTGCGAGTTTGGAGCAAAGGCGCTTAGAGCTCAGGAAGCCGGAGCAGTTGCAGCCATAATTTGTAATTTTGCTATTGATCCTGTTGGTATGGCAGGTGGAGCAGTTGGTGCTCAGGTGACTATCCCCGTGGTCATGATTGGCTCCGAATCCTGTGCTACCATTCGTTTATTTGCAGGTAATGGCCTGATAGTTTCTTTAGTGACCCCTACTGTTTCAGGCCCTGATTATCGAGATGGCGACTTTGACAATGGAATCATAGCCCATGAATGTGGACATGGTATTTCAAATAGATTAACAGGAGGACCATCGGCTTTGTGTTTAGGGAATGATGAGCAAATGGGAGAAGGCTGGAGTGATTTTTTCGGTTTGGTCATGTCAGTCAAACCTGGAGATACGGGAGATATGAGAAGAGGCGTGGGAACTTATGCACTAAGACAAGCAACTGATGGCGTTGGTATCAGGCAATATCCTTATTCCACGGATATGAATATTAATCCACATACTTATGAAAATGTAGCTACGGTGGCTATTCCTCATGGAGTAGGATCAATATGGTGTGCAACGATTTGGGATTTATATTGGGCAATGGTTGACGAATATGGGTTTGATGAAGATCAGTACCATGGTGACGGAGGTAATAATCGGGCCATTTGGTTGGTGATGGAAGGCATGAAAAATCAAGTTTGTCAGCCAGGATTTGTGGATGGTAGAGATGCCATCTTAGCAGCAGATATTGACTTGTACGGTGGTGCCAATCAATGTTTGATCTGGAATGTTTTTGCCAGGAGAGGTGTTGGTATAGGTGCAGAGCAAGGTTCTTCTGAAAGTGCAGTTGATCAGACTGCAAATTTTGATGCTGTACCAACTTGTATTGCAGAACTAAAAATAACAAAATCAGTAACAGATCTCGTTAATGCCGGAGAAGAAATAGATATTTCTATCGAAGTAATTAATCATAGAGATGAGCAATTAACAGGGGTAACCGTTACCGATGAAATGCCTGTAGGAACCTCGTATATAGATGGGAGCTGTTCGCTAGGAGCTAGTGCTGTTACCATAAGTGGTAACTCGATTTTCTTTGATCTGGGGACTATGGAATATCTGGATGAGACGACATTTACCTATCAATTGGCCACAGATCCGGCTAATTATTCTCTTACTAGTTTTATTGAAGATGTAGAGAATGTAGATTTTAACTTATGGTTTCCAATCTCTATTTCATTAGATGCGCTCAATTTCTGGCAAGTTTCTACAGAGGATGCCTATACAGGTATGT
>JBLHJZ010000303.1:0-6345 GCA_047619515.1 Saprospiraceae bacterium
ATGGGGAGAGGACTCATTGTCAATAATACCTTACAAACTTATGTCGGCCTTGATAATGATATGCAATACAGTATATGGAGTTGGGCACATTATTTTCCGACGGCAGCCTCTGTTTTTCCAAAAGGCTCCAAAGTACTATTGCTGGGTTTGGGAGGAGGAACGCTTGTCAAACAACTTCACCGTCTTGGGTTTGAAACTGACGTAGTCGAAATCGACAAAAGGATCAGGGATGTTTCATTCGACTATTTCAATCTTGACCGTTCCACAAATGTCATCATTGATGATGCTCGTCATTATGTCAGAATTACTGATAAAAAATACGATATCGTTATTTTTGATACCTTCTTAAGTGAATCCGTACCTGAGCACCTGATCACTATTGAAGGATTTGAAGACACCAAAAAAATCATGAATCCCGGAGGAATGATCATGATCAATTTTTATGGTTTTATAAAAGGAGAAAAAGGGCTGGCAGCACGCTGTGTGTATAAAACATTACTGGAATCAGGTTTTGTAACTGAAATACTCGCGACGCCAGGCGAGGAGTCTTCCCGCAATCTTATTTTCTTAGCCAGCTTGGAAGAAAAGGATTTTTCCATCGCAAATTATAAAGAGCCTAATTTTGAAAAAATCGATGCCCTGTCCCGATACTTCTTATCACCACATTTTATAAAAACGGATAATGCAAAAATATTAAGCGATCGAAAGCCGCAATTGGCAAAGATTTATACAAAAGCAGCCAAAGAGTGGAAAAAAAGCTATAATGATTATTACCGCAAATATTTTATAAAAGAATAAAAGAATCCATCAAGCACTCACCTCTCACCCCTTCACCCCTCACCTCTGGCTATATGTCATCTCCCCGCAATTTCCGAAACCGTTTCCGGGCATCAACTGCAAAGGTACTTCCCGAATATTCTATAAAAATCTTTTCGTATAATTCCTTTGCCTTTTCAATATCATTGAGTTGGTTTTCATAGAGCATCGCCAATTCATACAAGGCATTATCTGCACGAATACCCTCAGGATATTTGTCGATAATCAGCTGTAGCATTTCCGCTGACTTTGTAAACTCCCTTTGCTTGAGGTAAATTTTAGCATAGGTGTAATAAATATCATCTTCCAGAGAATGGTCGGGAAAGGTTGTTTTCAAGGAATCTAATTTTATAAAAGCATCATCAAACCGATTTTGAAAAACCAACAAATCAGCCTCTGCGTAAAGCTTCAGCGGAGCTACCGTAGAGTCTAAACCCAGGTTATCCAAAATAAAAACAGACAAATCCAATGCATCATTGGCAATCAACTTGGAAGTCGAAGCTTTAAGCACATCAAACTGAGCCTGCGCCCACTCAAAGTCACCAGCATAGTAAGAGAGTTTAGCATTTCGATATCTCGCTTCATGGCCTAGAATATCCTCTGTAAAAGCCTTATCGACCTGAGAATAGAGCAAGGTGGCCTCCCATATTTCACTATCCATCAAATAAAAATCAGCAAGGCTCAATTTCCCTTTTGCCATCACATATTGATCAAGCCCTGGATATTCAATCATTTCAGTCAAAAGACCTATCGCTTTTTGCCGATCATTCAGGTAAAAGGCTTCAAGATCTGCCAATTCCGCAATAATCGGTGAGGTAGTTTTGTTACGACCAAATTCATTGAGAAAAATTTCATACTCCGCCTCTAAGTCTTTCAGATCTGTATCCGTATAATGAAAACCCTCCACTATTTTTTTTCGCTTACAGCTCAGGTAAGCTTTTTTAGATTCAATATAAATTCCGGAAGCCAGGCCTTTTTCCTCAATGATATAATTATAAGCCTGGATCGCTGCATCATAATCTTTGTCTTTCTCTGCAATCTCCCCGATCTTAAAAACCCGGATACCCGTTTCTCCTAATTTCCGGTCTAAGGCCTTCATCTGACGGATAGCATTCAAATAATCTTTGCGTTGTATAAAAACCCAGGCTAATAATTCT
The DNA here is from genome assembly GCA_047619515.1 of Saprospiraceae bacterium. Taxonomy (GTDB): domain Bacteria; phylum Bacteroidota; class Bacteroidia; order Chitinophagales; family Saprospiraceae; genus JAHDHW01. The sequence goes on from JBLHJZ010000303.1 coordinate 1,974, forward strand.
GAATACTGAATATCATCGGGGGATGCATCAATCCTGGAATACAGCTGAGCCTGTAGTTCATCAAATTCTTCAACTGATAAATACCGTTGAAAAATAGTTTGTAACGAACTGAGCCTGGTAGGAGCAGAAGACAGGCTATTCAGGTAGTTTTCGATCATCTTTGAGTTTTCACCTTTTATCCGATACAAGTTGCCGAGGTTATTGGAAAAGACAAATTTGTCTTTAAGTAAATCCCCTCCCTTCTCATAGACATCAATGGCATAGTCATATTTTGTGAGATTCCTGAAAGCATTCGCCAGGCGAGTGACAACAAACTGGTCTGCGGTCATTTTATCGATTGCTTTATCGTATTGCTCTTTAGCCTTTTCGTCTTGTAATTTTCGTTCAAAAAGATTACCGAGGGTTACATAGAGCTGCACATCTTTCGGATTTTTTTTGATTTTCTTTTTGAGAATTTCTTCAGTCCGGTCATATTCTTCAAGTGCAAGAAGACAATCGATAAAACGGTTGAAGTAAAATTCATTTTTATTGCTTTTATCATAAAGCTTTTCATAGAGTGTCGAGGCTTTCTCGAATTCTCCATTTGTAAAATATTGTTGAGCTAATTTGGACTCCTGTGCTCCCAATAACAAAGGGAACAGGAGTAAAAACACGATTAGTTTAAAACTGCTTCTCCATGCTTTATTATTCAACATCCAGTATATATTTTTAGCAATCTTCATGAGATTCAAATTGCAAATTTATGAGTACCGACTTTTTAATTTTGTAACTTTTAGTGTCCAGGCAGCTAAAAACGGGTATTTTTTTTTAAAAAATCAATTATCATTTTAATACCATAAAAAACGAAATAATCCGTTAAAAGTTGCCTCGAAGGACTTACTCAAAAAACAAGCGGTTGCTTTCTCTATCTGAGAAAGCAACCGCCAGAAATGTATCAATATCGATTTTACTCGAGTCTAAATTTGACAGGAAGGTTGAACTGAACTTTTACGGGTCGACCTCTCTGTTTACCAGGAGCCCACTTTTTACCCATATTATTCATCATTTCGACAACGCGTAAGGCTTCAGATCCACATTGAGCTCCAATATCCCGAAGAATTCTGGCATCACTAATGCCGCCATCTTTCTCTACAACGAAGGTGATTACAACTGTTCCTTCTACCCCATTTTCACGAGCAATAGGCGGATATTTTATATTCTTATAAATAAACTGCAACATCGCCTTATCTGCACAAGCCTTCCTTTCTTTTTCTGGTTTGTCTTCACAACCCGGAAATCTTGGCATTTCTTCAACTACCTGAAAAATCTCATCCACTTCCGGTGGTGGTGGTGGCGGTGGTGGTGGTGGCGGTGGTGGTGGTGCATCCGCTACGGGTTCGGGACGAGCCACTTCGGTCTCGACATCAATTTCCCTATCTATATTATCTTCTTGTTCCTCTTCAATTTCTTCTTCCGGTACTTCTTCAATTACCGGAGGCGGTGGCGGTGGCGGTGGCGGTGGCGGTTCTGCCGTGGGAGGTGGTGCTTGTAAAATATCTTCCTCCATTACCAATGCATCATCAGGAATGGAAATCATGTCCTCATAGGTAGTCCAACTAAAGGCAAGGATCGTAATGCCTAAAGAACAAACACAACCAAATAAAAGCATTGGAAAAGAATATCCAAAAGCATTTACTTTTTCGTATTTGTTTCTATTCTTGATGGATTGGGAGCTCTCAGCAAACTGATCTGCCCTGCTAAACTTAAGTCTAAAAAAGACAATGAGTGCAATAATAGCCAGGAAAATACCTACGACTAAACCCCCTACATTCGCACCTCTTAAAGCAATATCTAGAAAAATCATGCTGTTGTAGTTTTATTTAAAAAAAGTTTAAAAATCAAATTTATTATTACAATTCCCATAATATTAGCCAAAATATCTAATACTTCAAAATACCGGCCCGGAAAAAAGGAATATTGTATTAATTCCATTAAAAACCCGTAGAAAGAAGCTCCAAATGACACGAATATAATATGCCTGGAACTCAATTGACCTTTTGATAAAAAACCTGCGCTAAAAAGCAATCCGGCTAATACACCATATGCAATAGCATGAGCAACTTTATCAATGGACATTAAATCTTTAAAGGTTTCAGGAAGATTAGCTCCCGACGTTACGGAAAGCCAGAAAATCGAAATCGCACAAATTATTGCCGGAATATAGTATTTCAATTTCCTTTCTATTAAGGTATGATGATGGATAAAAGAATTTTGGTGTGTGGCCCCTAAAAAAATTATTTTTTCAGTAATGCAAATTACAACGATGCCTCATAAGTTTCAGCATCTATCAAATCATCCAACTCGGCGATATTACTCAATTCAATTTTTACAATCCAACCATCACTATATGGATTTGAATTGGCAATTTCTGGCTTATCCTCTAATACTGGATTGACTTCAATTATCGTCCCTGATACAGGCATAAATAAATCTGAAGTTGTTTTTACAGCTTCAACCGTACCGAAAACTTCCCCTTTATCTAAAGTCTCTCCAACTGTTTCAACTTCTACATAAACCAAATCGCCCAGTTCACTCTGAGCAAAATCTGTAATGCCAACGACAACAATATTATCGCCTTCCAAACGCACCCATTCGTGCTCTTCGGTATATTTAAGATTTGAAGGATTTTCCATGATATTTTTGTTTAAATTTATTCGAAATGAAATCGCCCCAAAATAAAGTAATTTAGTTTACAAATTATTAAAAGCCGGGTAAAATTTATGTGGAAAACAGGTCAAAGTTCAGGTTTTGGCCTTACACTGCAATAATTTTTGCTTTATACTGAATTTTTAGGCAAGCAGGTTGTGGATATTACTATAATAGATAGGAGTGCGTGACCTATTACCGGAAACTTGATTCAAGCTATTGGCTATTTATTGGTTTCCCTCATACGCGTCTTAGGACGCAATAAAGGGAAGCCAATAGCCAACGGCTAAAAGCTAAAAGCCGCCTAACACAAATTAGAAAAAGCGCTACTTCTGATGAAATAGCGCTTTTTTATTTTAAACTATCCTTTATTAATGTTACACCTTTACTTCCTCCTTTGCAACGAACTGCCTTACCCATTGACTAGTAATAGATTTAGGCCGTTCCAATGGAAAGCCTAATGCTCTCGACCAACACAATTGTGATAATACACCCAGCGCACGAGAAACACCGAACAACACAGTGTAAAAACTATATTGTGTCAAGCCATAATGGACTAATATAGCGCCCGAGTGTGCATCTACATTTGGCCATGGATTTTTCACCTTACCCAATGCATCCAAAAGCGGAGGAATTACTTCAAAGCATTTCCATACAACATTAATCAATTCAGAATCATGAATATAATCTTCAGCAAATCTTTTTTGTGCAATAAATCGTGGATCAGGTTTTCTAAGTACGGCATGTCCATAGCCAGGAATGACCTGACCAGAGACTAGTGTACTATTGACATAATCAGCAATTTGTTCTTTTGAAGGCCTGCGGGTACCTAAAGTATCTAACATTCTAAAGATCCATTTGATCACTTCCTGATTAGCTAATCCGTGCAAAGGTCCTGCAAGGGCATTCATTCCCCCAGCAAATGAGTTATACGCATCGCTCAGGGTCGACCCTATCAGATGAGTAGCATGAGCTGAAGCATTTCCACCCTCGTGGTCTGCATGTATGGTTAAATACAAGCGCATAAAACTTTTGAAATCCCCTCCTTCGATACCAAGCATATGCGCAAAATTAGCGCTCCAGTCCATCGAAAAGTCGGGGTTGATATGTTTATTATTGTGATAAGTTCTCCTATATATATAAGCTGCGACACGAGGCAACCTGGCAATAAGGTTCATACTATCTTCATAAGTAGCATCTCCGTATTCACTTTTATTTAGTCCTTCTCCATAACGGCGTGAAAAAACACTACTGGTTTGCATCGACGATATAGCTACTGTAAATTGTGTCATTGGATGAGTATCTATAGGTAGCGCATCCAATACTTTGAACGTATGATCCGGAATATTTGCACGGTTCTTCCATTGTTCTGCTAACCATTTTACTTCTTCGTTGGTTGGTATTTCACCGACTAGCATCAACCAGAAAAGTCCTTCTGGTAATGGCTCTTTGCCTCCTTCAACTTTGGGAAGCAAGTCTCTGAGCTCTGGAATAGAATATCCTCTGAAACGAATACCGTCGACAGCGTCAAGTTGAGATGTTTCCCATATCATGCTTTTTACACCACGCATACCTCCGAAGGCCTGACTTAAGGTCACTTCATCTATTTTCCGATCACCGTGTTCTTTTAGAATTGATTTTAGCTCAGTTTTAACTTTCGCAGATTTCTCCAGGAATTTCTGTTTGA
>JBLHJZ010000304.1:0-6338 GCA_047619515.1 Saprospiraceae bacterium
GAGAAGTTGGAAGCGTTTTAAGATAAGTCCTGCTTTTATTAATTTGGGAATTACTAGTGAATATTAAGTAAATGAAACTATACAATTTTCTTACGAATTCAAAGTTTGCTCTCTTGTCGTAAAATAAATATTGCCAGGCTACACTCATTTGCGACGCACTTTTTGGAGGCAGGCCTGATATAAGATATATTCAAGAATTGCTGGAACATAGTCATATAGATAGTTGAAGGACATGTCCCGAACAACGTTGAAGGAAAGTCGAAGTACCTAATAAAGTAGTACCTAATAAAGTCTATTTTATCACACCCAATTCTTTTCCGACTTTAGTAAAGGCTGCCACCGCTTTTTCTAAATGCTCCTGCTTATGACCCGCAGAGATTTGAACCCTGATACGAGCGAGGTCTTTTGGAACCACCGGGAAGAAAAAACCGATGACATATATTCCTTCTTCGAGCAGTTTATTGGCAAAGTCCTGAGAGAGTTTTGCATCATAAAGCATAATCGGAACAATAGGGTGAACACCCGGTAAAATATCAAAGCCCACTTTAGTCATTTCAGACCTAAAATAAGTGGTGTTGTCTTCCAATTTGTCTCTCAACGCAGTGGAACTGGACAGTAGATCCAGTACTTTTATGGAAGCACCGACAATGGAGGGAGCGAGTGTATTTGAAAATAGATAAGGCCTTGACCGCTGTCGGAGGATATCAACGATTTCTTTTCGGGCAGCAGTAAAACCACCGGAGGCACCGCCCAATGCTTTGCCGAAAGTGCCTGTGATGATATCCACACGACCCATAGCATTGCGATATTCGTGGGTACCCCTTCCTGTCTTTCCGGTAAAGCCCGTAGAATGACATTCATCTACCATGACCATTGCATCATATTTGTCAGCGAGATCACATATTTTATCTATTTGAGCAATGGTACCATCCATAGAGAACACCCCGTCGGTAGCGATGAGCCTTCGCCTGGCACCTTGTGCTTCGATCAGCTTTGCTTCGAGATCGGCCATGTCATTGGTTTTGTACCGATACCTTTGTGCTTTACAAAGCCGGATACCGTCAATGATAGAAGCGTGGTTGAGTGCATCGGAAATGATGGCATCTTCTGCATTAAGTATTGGTTCGAACAAACCACCATTGGCATCAAATGCAGCAGCATATAAAATGGTATCTTCCATACCGAGGAATTCTGAAACCTTCTTTTCCAATTCTTTGTGGATGTCCTGGGTGCCACAGATAAAACGCACGGAAGACATCCCATAGCCATGAGAATCAATCGCCTCTTTTGCAGCTTGGATTACATCAGGATGGCTGGATAACCCCAGATAATTATTTGCACAAAAATTAAGTACTTCTTCTCCTTTATCGGTTTTTATGGAAGCCGACTGCGGCGTAGTGATGATACGTTCTTCTTTATAAAGGCCGGATGCTTTTATTTCTTTAATTTCTTCCTGTAATGCTGACTCGATGGATTTGAACATATGAATATGGTTTTTTTAAGTTGGTATTCGGTATTCGGGAGGCTTAATTTAGCTCCAGTGTTTAATTCCTAATTCCTAATTCTTCAATCTTCAATCTTCACTGCCTCTCTTTCCTTTTTTTTTAAATTAATAACCATGTCCTTAGTCATATCTTCCAGATTGAAAGCTGGCTTCCAGGCCCAATCTTTTTGCGCATAAGCGTCATCAACACTCTCTGCCCAGGATTCGGCGATTGCCTGCCGGAAGTCTGGCTCATAAGAGATTTGAAAATCAGGAATTATTTGTTTTATGGCGTTACTGATCTCCTCAGGCGTAAAACTCATACTGGCCAGATTATAAGAAGTCCTAACCGAAATATTTTCCGCAGGAGCATCCATCAATTCCATGGTAGCCCGTATTGCATCATCCATATATATCATGGGAAGGCGGGTATCTGCTTTGAGGAAACATTTATAAGTAAGCCCTTTGATAGCGTAATGAAAAACTTCTACCGCATAATCTGTCGTGCCACCTCCCGGGTCACTTTGATAACTGATGATGCCGGGGTACCGAATCGAGCGAATGTCAATTTTGTATTTTTCAAAATAATATTGGCACCAGTTTTCTCCGGCAGCCTTACTGATTCCATAAACAGAAGAAGGGTGAAGGATGGTGTACTGTGGCGTATTTTGCCTGGGGGTTTGTTTACCAAAAACAGCAATTGAACTAGGGTAAAAAACCTTTGAAATATTTAATTCTCTAGCGGCTTCCAAGACATTAAACAAACCGTCCATATTGATTTGCCAGGCTAAGGTTGGTTTAAGTTCACCAGTAGCAGACAAGATAGCAGCCAAGTGATAAATCTGGGTCACTTTGTATTTATTGATTAATGCGTATAATCGGGCTTTGTCAAGGATATCGAGTATCTCGAAGGGGCCATTCATTTCACCAAACTCTCTGATATCTGTCGCCAGTACCATTCCGTGGCCATAAATACTTCTCAATTTTTCAGTCAACACAGAGCCAATCTGTCCGTTTGCTCCTGTAACTAATATCACATCTTTTTTCATAGATTTCAGAAAGGGTTGAATTTGGATTTATTAACGCTGCAAAGTAGGAATATTCGGATTATAATCGGGTATGTTTTGACTGATATATTGCAACTTAACGGGTTTTGGCTTTTAGCGCTTGGCTTGGTTCTGCTCTAATCAGCAAGGAATTGAGCTTTGAGAAATGGGACTTGACTTAGTGCAGTGAGAGGTGAATTCTGGCTATTTACATTAAATCCCTTCGGGATGAAAACCTAAAGTAGGAACTGTTGGGTAGAATCGATCTTTATTGAAGCTTAAAAACAGACGCAACTTTCTATTGGGCTTACCCACAAATGCCTAGCGGAGTGTCAAGAGTCAGCATGAGGGACATTTTCTAAAAATAGGTAAGACTGGGCTTGATAATCCATTTCACAGCAAAATGATTGAATACCATTAGTGACGAGAAGATATTTGACCTTTAAAGGGAGATTGTATCGAGCAATTTGTTCGAATGTCTTTTGGGTGATTTTGACTTTAGAAGATTTGCATTCTACTAACAGGAAAGGGGAGAAGTCCTTGTCATAAATGAGGATATCACATCTTTTATTGAGTTCATTTACGGTCAATCCTTGCTCGGATCGAATCAGGTTTTTATTAAATTTCCGGTCAAGGAGGAGATATTGCAAGACTAACTGGCGAATGAGTTCTTCCGGCAATAAGATCAGGTATTTTTTTCGGATCGGATCAAAGATCAGCGTCTTTCCACCTTCTTTCTTTAATTGTAACTGCGCTTTAAAAATGGTGAAGTCTATCTCAATTTGCATTTGGGTAATTTTCTATGTTTTTTAGCTCAGGTAATATACCCTCCAGAGAATATTGCAAAGTTTCTACTTCCGTCTCCTTTTGATCAAAAATGTTCATCAATTGTTCAATAATACACTTAGAATAAACAGTAGGATTTTTAGATCTGGTGGCTTTTCCCCAAAAGAGCGTACCATCCTTTCGGATATATTGTTTCTCTGTTTCAAAATAAGTAAGCTCCCCGGCTATTAACCGCTTGATGTTTACTACGATTTTTCCCACGTTTTTCTGATGAACCCAATCGTAATTAACTTTATCTTCTGTTATTATTTGTTGATTGATTTGATTCAGGTATTCGGTAGAAGTCAATCCGTTAGGTTGAAATTCAGGAGAAACATTATCTATTCGTATTTCGGAGATATCATGGCTGGCAAGAAGAATAATCTCATTAGACAAACTAAAGGCATAAATAATTCTTTTGTCCAAATCGGTGAATTTCCTGTAAATACCGTTGTCATTATTTTTAATTACAGTAATATGAAAGGTTTTATTTTCAGGGAAAATAGAAATTGGATGTTTACTATCTAAAATGCTGCTACTAAGAATTTTTGTGTTGTGGGTATAAATTTTCAAAAAATGTTGCCCACGGGAATTAGCCCGGCACCATATTTCACAAGCGCTGAGCTTTAATAACTTTTTCAAACAAGAATTAAAGGATAGCGCGTTTTTTTTGAAATCACTAAACTGACTGATACTCATGGAAAGTTCCAAAAGATCCGCTGTACAAAAAACAAGTATGTCAGGATTCTTAGTCATTATTAACATTCTTGTCCTGTTTGTTATTCGAACTTTTATGCAGCTAAGAAGCTAATTAATTCAAGTGGCGGTTATCTTTGACTTTAAAAAGCCCACATTCCACAGTGTACAGTCCGCTTCTGCTAAAATTAATGATCAGCGCTAAATTTTAGCAGGATCAGACTGCCGACTGAGAACTGCTGACTGGCAACTTAAATTAATTATTCGTTTAAAGTTTTTTCTTTTAGCATCCTGTAAATGGTAGACTTTCCAATATCCAATTTTTTTGCAACCAGTAAAACATCATTATTATATCTTTCTAAAAAATGATTGATAATTTTTTGGTTGTATTCCTTTAAAGGCATCTCCTTGATTAGAAAGGAATCAAATCTTCTCGGGCTGTTAAAATTAATATCCTCTGGCATAATGGTTTCCCCCTCAGCCATCACACAGGAAAGCTCGATAATTGCTTTTAATTCCCTTACGTTGCCTGGGTAATAATAAGAAAGTAGTTTTTCTTTTGCCTCCTTGGAAATTACTTTTTTACCGAGATTATTGTCCTCACAAAATTTGTTGAGGAAATAAAGGGTCAATAATAAAATATCATTCCCACGTTCCCTTAACGGAGGCACTTCTATGGGTAAGCCAAGCAGGCGGTAATATAAATCTTCTCTAAAGTTACCCTTTTCTACTTCTTCGGCGATGTTTTTATGCGTAGCTACTATTATTCGAGTATCGAACTTGATAGGGCTTGTACCACCTACGCGCATAATTTCTCTTTCCTGGATAGCACGCAGTAATTTGGATTGTAAAAGGACATCCATCTCCGCAATCTCATCGAGGAAGAGTGTTCCCTGATCCGCCAATTCAAACTGCCCGATTTTTTGCGTATCTGCTCCTGTAAAAGCTCCTTTTTCATAACCAAACAATTCACTTTCCAGCAAATCCTTTGGGATAGCGCTGACATTCACCGCGACAAATGAACCATTTTTACGGGTAGAACTGTAGTGGATGTTTTTTGCAATGACTTCCTTTCCACTGCCGGTCTCTCCGGTAATAGAAATAGAGATATTAGTTTTTATGGCTTTTTCAACTAGATTATAAACCCTTTGCATAGGTTTACTATTTCCGATAATGCTTTTGTCAACAGAAAATTTATGTCCCAATTCTTCTTTTAATACTTTTACTTCCTTTTTTAGGCTGATATTACTTCGAAGCCTTTCGATAGAGTAGAGTAGACGGTCTTTGGTTTCCTCATTTTTGACAATATAATCATGGGCTCCATTTCCCAAAAGCTGGACGGCCACAGAGATGTCACTTTGGCCGGAGAGGATGATCACTTCTATTCCTTTATCAATCTGGTGAATTTTTTCCATCACCTTTTTTCCGTCCATATCGGGCAGACTATAATCCAGGGATACAATGGAAGGTCCGAGATGCAGATGCTCGAGACATTCTCTACCCGTCGTATAAATATAAATCTCATGGTTAGGGTCTAGCTCAAACACGTATTTCACCAATCTGGTGTAGATTGGATCATCTTCGACAATAAATATTTTGGTTGGGGAAATGTTTCGAACCATAGAAATTCAAATTTTTTCCATAATATGGAAAAAAAATCAAAATTGGAATAATTTCCCAGGAAAAATTTTTTAAATCAGGGGAGAGGTGGAAAACAGAGGTGAGAAACATAAAACAGGGGCGAGAAGTGAGGGCTCAGCGATGCGCCACTCACTCCTCATCCCTCACCTCTGATATCACTTTATTTCTTTCAGTTCTATTTTTACGTCGTGTTCTATTTTGAGAAACTCGATCATTTGAAGGAGCTTGTCCTGATCATGTTTGGTATTGATATCCAATTCGCATTCAAAGACACCTTTGGTCGTCGGGATCTTCATATAACTCCCTCCAAATAATTTGCCTTTCGATTTTTTATTTTCATCGGGGAGTTTTTTCAATTCAAAATTCAATTGGGTCAATTCCTTTTCCGGAATAATTAGGTGCTCGCGTCCTTTTTTTATCTCCAATTTATCTTCATCAAAGGAAACGGTACCCCCAACAAGGGTTTTCTTTTTAAAATAAGTCCGGATAGCGGGTAGAATCAGGAATATTAAAAGGGCAAAAACACCCATATAAACCCAATTACTAAGGTTGTTTAGACCAATCTTATCAATGATCATTTCAACGAAAGGAATGATACCTTCCAGGATAAAGGTGATACCAGCATATCCCAATAATCCTGCGGCAAT
>JBLHJZ010000305.1:0-6327 GCA_047619515.1 Saprospiraceae bacterium
TTTTTTGGTTCGCCATACCAACCATGACTGCTCAGTGCTGACATAGCATATCCCAAAAGATTAGATGTTGAAATTGATTGAATGTTCCGGACCAACGCTTGGGTCGGTTATGGAAAATGACCTGTTTGCTTTGAAACTAATGCTGTTTCAAAGCGGTCCGGGTTTAACATTGATAGGAATGCATTAGTGTAATAATATCAATAAAGATAAAGGGAGAATGATAGCTTGGTGAAAAAAAAGGGGTTGGACATAAAGCTGTTCCGCTGGTTACTTTTTGAACAGGTATTGGTTTATTATACTTCTTCTGTTCATTTTCGGAAGATGAAAAGTTAGGTTTTGAAAGGAGTATACCTAAAGGGTTGCTTTTTTGCTTATTAGCTGGTTTTTGATGGCTTGTTGTATGCAAACAAGTATCAGCATGGAGGTAGCTCTGGACTATTAAAATAGTTTTGGTGTTGTTGCCTTCACCTTTGAAACTGGGCGTAAAAAAATAAATACTAATACTTTCGGGGTAGCTTGAAAAGTTACCGCAAAGCATGAGAAACAGAAAAGACAGTAGTGTTAATTTAGTTTTTGACATTTCTTGAAATGAGAAGCAATTATTCGATTCTCTTCTTTTCGATGCAAAGCTATATAATGTTGAGGCACATTTGCAATAGCCACAATGGTATAGCTATAAATTTATATTTGAGTAATGTGTATTATGTTTATTATCACGTATTTGCTGATAGCCTTGCTTCCTATCTTTCTATTGCCGATCATTAGTATGCTTCAAAAAATAGCAAATATTATTGACCGCCTTCCAAAACTTTGGCTATCGCCTCCTCCGCCAGCGGTTCCATCACCTTGTAACCTGCCAGGTTTGGATGAACGCCATCGTAGGTATACGCTGCTTTCAGGCCATTTTGGTGGTCTGCCATAGGTTTAAAATAATCTAGATATACGATGCTGTTTTTGTCGGCATAAGCTTTTATCATGCTATTGAGTTTGACGACGTTTTCTGCAGGATTCAGCCCTGGTTTCCAGGGAAAGTCAAAAGCAGGTAATACAGAACAGAGTATTACTTTGATGCCGTTGGCCTTTGCGAGTTCTGCCATGGATTTAATATTGTCAGCTATCATTTTGAGCGAAGACGGCCCGGTATTACCAGCAATATCGTTGATACCTGCTAAGATAACGACAACCGAAGGTTCCAGATCAATCACATCGGCTCTAAACCTGACCAGCATTTGTGGAGTCGTTTGGCCACTGATGCCCCGATTGATATAGGATTTACTAAAGAAAAAACTCGTGCTATCCCGAGCCCAACCTTCCGTAATGGAATTGCCCATAAATACAATCCGCTGTTCATTAGGTGCAGGCGATTCAAGTGCTGCATTTGCTTTCTTAAATCTTTCGAAATTTGCCCAATCCTGGGCATAGGAAAATTGTATCATGGAAATGAAGAATAGAAGAATGGTAAGTGATAATTTCAAATTTTTCATTGCTGGGTTTTTATTTTTTAATAATAGGTGTAATTCTGCTTTCGGTATTAGGTTTTCGGTACCGAACTCCGAACACCGATTTTCCCGGCCCTTATATCTCATCCTCCACTGTCTTATTCCTCAGTGCCTTTACAAAATTAATAAAAGTATCAAGGTCAGCTTTAGTGGTGGCTATACCGACAGAGACCCTGGTGGCTCCTCTCATTTTGTGGAGAAAAGAAACCATGTCATGATAATCGCCTTTGTCTCTGCTTGAGAAATATTTAGCCAATTCTTCATAGGTCAGACAACTATTAACTTCATCAATTCCGGGATTGCAAAAACAACCTGACCGGATAGAAATATTTTGCTTATTTGCGCTTTCTTCGATGTCTTCAAATGAAAAGTGTTTTTCGTTCGAATCAAAGAAGTTCATCATAGTATTTCCGCCAGTTGCTTTTCTGTCAAGGGGACCAAATACTTTTACGACGGAGGAGCCAGAGTTATGTTTTATAGCTTTTAGAGACTTAATCAGGTATGCTATCAATGAATGAACTCGCTCATTGATCCGGTTCATTCCGATAGATTTAATATAGTCAATGCCAGTTTTTACAGCAGGAATATCTAAATAATTGACCGTGCCATTTTCAAATCTTTCATGATTTTCTGCAAGATAATAATGTGGTGTTTTTACCGCAACCAGGGTTACCGTTCCTCCTGCAAACCATGGCTTTACCAGTTTATTAAATTTAGATTTTTTAACCAACAGACAGCCCACTCCGGTTGGATAACCGAATATTTTATAAAAGGAAACCGAAACAAAATCAGGCTTCACGGCAGATAAATCGAGTGTGGTAGTCGGTACAAAAGCCGCAGCATCTAACAACACATCCCATCCCTTATCCTGAGCTTTTTTTATCCATTGCAAATCGTGCTTTACACCAGTGACGTTTGACTGGGCAGGAAAGGCAAATAGCTTATTGGTCTTTTCAGGAAATTCATTTAGACAGAAATCCAGGCTGTTGCTATCTATCATAAGATCCTCATATTGAATAGGTACATATTTATATAGCCCTTTTTTATTGAGACAGTATTGCCGAATGCCATTCACGGAATTGTGATTATCTGCCAATAATAACAGTGCTCCTTCCTTTTCAAAAGGATAACATTCCCCGATTATTTGAAGTGCCCCGGACGCATTTTGCGTAAATACACAGTAGTAATCTTCTGCATTAAAAAAATCGAGTACAGCTTTTCGGGCTTCATCTACCAAGAGCGTAGAACGTTGAGAAGTAGGATTGGTGGAGTGCGGATTGCCAAATGTGTTTTTACGCAGCAAGTCAAAATGCGCTTTTATTTGGGATTCGCCATACAAGTTTCCTCCTGTATAATCCAGGTAGGTATGTTGCTGCTCAGAAAGGCGGCTATATTCTTTTTCGCGCAGTTCGTTGAAATATTTATTATGGGCAAGTTCACTATTATTTCCGGCCTTCTCTATTCGATTAATAATTGTTTTTTTCATGGATAATTATTTATACTTTTCAACAAAAAGCTTTATCTCTTCGGCAATACCAACCGGTTCGTTAGCAGGGGAGGAGTGATCAGAAAAAGGAAAGATTATTAATTGCTTATCAGTAGGATCTGTTGAAATTCTTTCCATTGCATATTCGGCTTGGAAATAGGGCGTTCTTACATCATATTTACCATAAATAAATAAACTCGGAATATTGATATTGACTAGATTGTCTGCTATGAAAATATCGAAATCATATATTTGTGGGATAAGTAAATTCAGGGTTCGGTTATTGACAGAAAAAATAAAAGGATGCAGATTATTTTTAAAAGTAGCCTTAAAATTAGAACCGGCCTTATATTCTAAGAGATTGGTTTCGGCAATTATCTCTTCCGAACTTCTTATCAGAGAAAATACATTACTCTCCAGGTTTTTATCATAATTTTGAATATTTTTAGCTGCTTCTATTAGGGTAAATTCGAGGATGTCGCTCCATTCTTCTTTTGCATTATCTAACGCAATTTGTTCATTCGCTATTTCCGGAATTCTCTGGAGGGCATCTCTAATATTTTGATTTCTATTACAAAGACCATCAATGCTTATCCATCCGCGTATTTTGTTTTGTTGGTTGGGTTCCAGCAAATATGCCTGACTCAGATATCCTCCCCAACTATGGCCAGCCAGAAACATAATAATCTCATCGCCGAATTTAAACTTCAATAATTCAATGACCTGATCGAGGTCTTCCGTATGTTGTGCCAGCGTTATTTTTGAAGAATCCCATTCTCCTCTTGATATTCCTGCATTACGTTGATCCCAGTAAACCATCGCATAATCTTCTTCGAGAATGTCCGAAAAGGGGGTCAGATTATTGTTGAACTTTTGAGCAGAACCTCCGGGGCCTCCATGAAGAAGAAGGATAAATATCTTTGAATTTGTATTGCCTTCGATGACTACAGGCATATCAGCCCCTTTATGTTTCAACCAAAAATGAAGGCTGGTTTCTTCTCCAAATAAAGACTCTTCAGCGCAGCTCGCTATCAAAATAAAGAAAACGACGAATAAGTAATTTTTCATTTTTCTAATTTTGCTCTCACTCCAAATCTGGCAGTCGGATGTTGAATGATTAATTTATCTTCGGAGAGCTCTAAAAAATATTCAATTCCCAGAATCCATTCCAGTTTTTTGGCAGGTAAGCTTCCTCCAATCAAAAAGCCTGTTGAGACTATTGAGGAATTGCCACCTCCGAATTTCCTTTCTGCAAAACCACCACTGGCTGTCGATTCGTAAATAGTACCGATATAGGAATAGCGAAGATATCCCAAACCTATAAAGGACTCAAAAAATAAGTATTTGCGCTTTTTTTTGTTGGTCGTTCTAAAATTCAGAGACAGGTCGGTACCCACGAAAAAATTATTGGTATATTTTGGTAGAACATAATAACCGATTTTTGGTCGTAGTAATAATTGTTGGAGAAATGTTCGGTTCTTTTTTCCCTTGAGTTTGGTATTCGTCCATATCGGTATGCCTAAGTCAATTCTTACGCCAGGGTGGAATGCCAGCTCTCCGAAGTATTCGATGCCTAAAGTCTTTGGATAAGTAAGGAGGCTGTCTTGTCCGTAAAGTGGCAAGCATAACAAAAGGAAAAGAATAGTTTTTAGAAGGTGCTTCATTTTTTATAATTACGGGCAACTATGCAAGATACATACAAAACCTGCGAAGTCTGGGTATTTTCAACTCTTTTAATCAAGGTAGGGAAAACTTTGACTATGGAGAAGGATTGCGGGATTTAATAGAAGGAGAGCACCAATTGAGAAACGAATGTGACGATTTCGTTCCCTGTACGGAAGAAGCACATCAACATAATAGGCGAACTGAAGTAACCGTCACCAGTTTTCACCGGACGGATATTAATATTCTTTCCCTAAATAATCCGACGGAAGTGATTCATTCTGGATAAGAACCTAAATTAAGAACTGTTGGGTAGAGACTGTCTATTAGTATTCTTTTGTATCACATTATAACACCTTAGAAGATTTTACAGATGTGGTTTTTTTTATTTTTCGTAGATGAGTTTTATCTGGAAAGCCTTGTTCGGTTCGATCATTATATGCTGAAGGGCATCAGAACAAATTATTTCTTTTTTGTCTACTTTTTTATCCAGGATGGTTTCCAAAACGGCACTTTTTATCTTGTTTCCGGTTATAGCAATGGATACTTTCAAAGTCGAAAAATCATTGCGATAAGCACCAAGAATGATCACCTCTTTCTGATCATTTTCTCCGGCGAGCAAAGATAGCTCACTCCCATAAGGAATACTTTTAGTCAGAAAATCATCAGGATCCCGGCGAACCAAATCGGCCATATTCGACCAAAGCTTAAAAGCCCGTGCAGTAGATTTCTTTTCCCCGTCACCATGAAACATCCCTACGCCTGATGACCCGAAATTGCCTGGACTTGAATTAATTATCTCCTTACCCTCTTGTTTTAACATGATCGGAAATCCAACGCCATTCGGGACGAATGGTCCATCATTACCCCTGTAATAGTAAGCCATATGTAAATTACTGAATTGCTGCAATCTAATCCATATTGACGTAGCAATAGCTGCTCCTTTTGCTATCAAAGCGTTGGATACTTCCCGACCATCCGGTAGGGTAGTCTTGTTGTCAAAACGAATGGCATACTCCGTAATAATCTGCTGGGTATCTTTATAACCGATACGGTCTAATTGACCCTGGATAAGATCATAAGTGGTTTTAAAATCATCGGGGCTATCAGAATATAAATTCCAGCTGATAAAATCCATCGGCACCTGGTGTTCCTTAACATAGTTGAAGAACAAATCTATCCATCTTTTATTGAATGGAAAAGTGTCGTTGTCAGCAGCCGGATTCCAGAGGGCAGGGCCTCCGATTTTAATATTTGGGTATCGCTTTTTTACTTTCTTTGCATACACTTCAAATAATTGATAAAACTCAAGCGGTGTCCCGTCCCATTCGTAATTTCGGAATGGGGTATTTAGAAATTCCTCATCACTGATGTAAGGCGGGACAGTAGGGGGAACCGTATTGATAGATTGGATATTGGGTTCATTCCAAAATTCCACATAGGCATATTCCCCTGTTGGGATCTTCCACTTTTTTAAAAAATGATCCAGGAATTTGAGGAATATATGTGGTTGAATTTTTTTGCTGATTTGAGCAATATTGGGCCAGGACTTGGTTCGGTTATCCGGATTTAGCTGGTAGCCTTCCAGGGCCATACCTTTAAAGGGAGACCAGGACGCCATATTCCGCCAACCCTGCCCAAATTTTATCAGGACATTAAATCCGGCATCCTTGATTTTGG
>JBLHJZ010000306.1:0-6322 GCA_047619515.1 Saprospiraceae bacterium
AAATCGTCGCAGAGCAGGTCTACCTCGCTCATGATATGCGAAGAGAAAATCACTGTCTTTCCTTCTTTTTTACACTGACGGATCAGATTGATGATATCCTCTGCGCTAATGACATCAAGACCGGTGGTCGGTTCATCAAAAATAACTACCTCAGGGTTATGTATTATCGTCCTCACGATAGATACCTTTTGCAGCATACCGGAAGAAAGTTGCCCGATTCTTTTATTCGCAAAATCATTCATATTCAACAAAGTAAAAAGGGATTCTTTTCTTTCTTTAAATACAGCGGGAGCTACCTGATAAAGATCTGCAAAATATTTTACTACTTCGTTGGGAGTGAGCCTTTTATATAGCCCGGTAGTCCCGGTTAGGAATCCGATTTTTTGACGAACTTTCTGCGCTTCTTTTACAACATCATGACCAGATACTTCGATGGTGCCTGCGGTAGCCTTCAGTAAGGTGGCGATCATCCTGAGCGTAGTCGTTTTTCCCGCTCCATTAGGTCCGAGTAGCGAACATATCCTTCCTGGATGGCACGTGAAGCTGATATTGTCTACCGCATTGAGAAAACCCTCTTTAGTGGCCAGTTCTTTTTTTTGTTGTTTTGAAAGCTGGAAAGCCTTGGTCAGATTTTTAACAGTGATCATATATTTTGGGTCAGTGTCGATAGAAAGTGGTGCTAATTTTTTCTGGATGACGCTCTTTCGTATCGGTATATTTTAAGCATAAGGTTAATGAATTTTTAACTAATTATTAAGCATTATGCTAATTGTATTTTCATAAAATAAACAATGCAATAGTTTGAGTGTCTTTGTTTTAAGTTGAGATTTTTTAAAAAATCAAATAAAGATGATTCAATAATGTTCTGTTAAAAGTTAGAAAAACTCGCAGACTAGAGGTAAATTTGCAGTCCAAACAATGGCGGTATTCGCCTTTAATATTTTTAAATAGAAAATTACATAAATGAAAAACATATTAAAAACAGGAGTCTTATTAATGTTTTTAGCATTGGCTAGCACTTCAGAGGTGTCAGCTCAAGCTCAAAAATTTGGTTACCTCAACTCCTCTGAATTAATCATATTACTTCCGGAAGCCACTGTTGCTGACAAAGAATTAGAAACTTATCAAAAACAAATATCCGATGCTTTTCAGAAAAAAGTAGAACAGTTCCAAAAAGATGTTGCAGCGTTCGAAGCGGCAGCTCCTGAAATGGCTCGGGTAAAACAAGAAGAGCTGGGAACAGGATTACAGAAAAGACAGGAAGGCCTGGGAAAAGAAGAACAAGGTCTTCAGGCAAAACTTGGTGAAAAGAGAAATGAATTGCTGACACCGATTCTTGAGAAAATCGATGTGGCTATCAAAGCGGTCGGTAAAGAAGGAGGGTACACCATGATTTTTGATTCGAGCGGAATGAATGTAATGCTCTATCATGATACGTCTACTGATGTGATCGCTCTTGTAAAAGCGAAACTCGGACTGTAAAGATTTTCGGTTTTCGGTGTTAGGAATTCGGTAACCTCCGGATTTCTAACACCGAATACTTATACTTCGCGCGGGATAAAATCGTGATTCTCATTTGAAGATTTGAAGCCACGCTCAGTATGATAAAAGATTGGGTTTCAATTATTTGTCATCCTTCGACAGGCTCAGAACAGGCTCTAATAAATAATCGTTATAAGAATTCGGGATGACTCCCTTTTTTTATAGTATTACCCCGTCTTCTTCTTCAGTCTCAAGAAGTTATTCATCATCATCACATCAAGTACCCCGACTAATTCTTCTTTTTCAAAAACAGGTAAGATGCTGTAACTATGCTCCTGCATTTTTTTGAGGACAGCGTCAAGATTATCTGTTTTGCTGATCGCTTCATAACTATGGCTTAGATATTCTGCTACGGGGCCTTCCAGGTCTTTTTTCTTGATTGCCTCCATGATAAATAATTCATGTAATATACCGGCGAGTTTTTCTTCTTTATCAAAAACCAGGAAATTCTTTTCCAAGCCTCTTTTTATGATATCCTCGGCAACCGCTATTTTTGAGTCAAGATAAATCTTTGTAAAAGACTCTCGGAAAATATCTGCCACGGTATTGTTTTTAAGGATGGTTTCCATTTTTACCATACGGTATTCCTGGGTAGCCAGTAAAAAGACAAAAACACCAATGAGCGAAGTCATGATTTGGCCACCATATATACCGAAAGCAATCATAGCAATGCCAAAGAAATTGCCAAGATAGGAAGCAACTTGTGTGGCACGTAAGCGCCCTATTTTGATGGAAAGTAAAGAACGGAAAACCCTTCCGCCATCCATCGGGAAGGCAGGGAGTAGATTGAATCCGGCAAGCATTACATTTCCTACAAGAAGGAAAGGAAGGATATTGATTGGTCTGGTAGGATCCATGAGCGGAATCCAGCTACGTACGAATCCTTCGCCCCAGACGATATCATTACTGAAAATTAAAATAAAAAGTGGCGCAATCACGATGACAATAGCAATATTGACCAAAGGGCCGGCGATCGCTACATAAAATTCCTGGATTGGTTTTTCCGGTAGTCGTTCCAACCGGGCAATACCGCCAATCGGTGAAAGGATAATATCTCGGGTTTCGACGCCATATTTTCTTGCCGTCAGGGCATGACCATATTCGTGTAGCACCACACAAAAGAATAACGATAATACAAATAATACTAAGCAAGCAATACTGCTCCATACTAATCCGGACGAGTACCCAATATATAAGATATATAATATTAACAGACTAAAGCTCCAGTGAACCTTCACTGGAATCCCGAACATCGTCGCTACTTTGATTGATCCTTTCATTGATTTAACCTATGTGCTTTTTTAGAACGGGAAAAGAGGAGGTGAGGTTGTAATATTTACTGATTATAAGAACAAAGGCTGAGAATAGCAGCCTTATAGGCTGACCGGGAACAGTTTTTCTCTCTTGAAATTCAGCAGGTAAAGGGACATGCCTACGGCAGTTAAAAATTTACCAGCTAAAAAGTCCATTCCCGGTCACCCTGCTTGACTACGTTGTTGCCTGTAAGGTCTAATGACAGAGCACCTAATGTCTAATAGCCGTTCCTTACACATTCTCCAGATTATTATTCATCACTGGCACATAAAGGTTGCCATTCTTAATAATATCTCTGGAAATGACAAGTTGTTGAATCTCAGAGGTGCCCTCATAAATCTGTGTGATCTTAGCATCCCGCATCAATCGCTCGACATGGTATTCCTTTACAAAACCATATCCACCATGAATTTGTACGGCCTCGATGGTCTGAGTCATCGCTACTTCCGAAGCGTAAAACTTGGCCATAGCAGCGGCAGTACTATAATCCATATGTTGATCCTTGAGCCATGCTGCGCGATACACTAACATTCGGGCGGCTTCAATTTCCGTCGCCATTTTTGCCAGTTTGAATGCGATTACCTGATGTTGATTGATTGGTTTTCCAAATGTTTTTCTTTCGTGAGAATAGGCGACGGCGAGCTCATAGCCGCCAGCTGCAATTCCCAGTGCTTGCGAAGCGATTCCGATACGACCGCCGTTTAAGGTATTCATTGCAAACTTAAATCCGAAGCCTTCCTCACCAAGTCTGTTTTCTTTAGGAACCTTGACCTCGTTATACATAATCGTATGTGTGTCAGAAGCGCGGATACCGAGCTTATCCTCTTTAGCACCGATTTCGACTCCGTCCCAGCTAGTTTCAACAATCAATGCATTAATACCTCTATGCCCAAGTTCTGCGTTGGTCTGAGCAATCACCAAATGTATTTTAGAAGTGCCTCCGCTGGTAATCCAGTTTTTGGTGCCATTGAGCAAATAGTGGTCACCCATGTCAATTGCCGTAGTCCGCTGGCTGGTCGCGTCGCTTCCTGCTTCCGGTTCAGAAAGACAGAAAGAGCCAATCGTTTCACCGCTGGCGATTTTAGGGAGGTATTTAGTTTTTTGTGCTTCGCTACCATAGGTTTCAATTCCCCAGGCGACCAAAGAGTTGTTGACGGACATTATTACAGAGCAGGAACTGTCTACTTTTGAAATCTCTTCCATAGCCAGTACGTAGGATAGGGTATCCATTCCACCACCGCCATATTCAGGGGAAACCATCATACCAAGGAATCCGAGTTCTCCCATCATTTTGACTTGTTCGGTCGGGTATTGCATTTTTGAATCGCGTTCGATAACCCCTGGTTTCAATTCATTTTGGGCAAAATCTCTAGCGGCTTCTTTTACGGCTATTTGTTCTTCAGTGAGTTTAAAGTCCATTTTGATTAGGTTTTTATTTAGTGCGTGATACATTGCCGGAAACTTGATTCAAGCTATTAGCGCTTGACTTCCCTCATGCGCGTTTTAGGACACGATAAAGGGAAGCCAACTGCTAAAAGCCGCAAATAGGTCACGTACGCGTTTTTATTTAGTAAACAGGTATTCTCTTACTTTGTAAGAAGTAGCGAAATTACGCTAATAAAAGCAAAGTTAATAATTATTAGGCTCCAAAGTCTTCGTCAAAATTTGCTCAAATTGAATTTTTCCGATCTACATCCAATGTCTTATAATTTTTTATCAAAACCCCAATAGTCAGTATAAGGAAAAGTGACAGGATCGCAAAAGCATAAATAATTTCATGTCCTTTTTGAAAAAATGCCAATGAAAACAGGGAAAGGAATAATATTCTGAATAGCGTATTGATTTGTGTAAAAATACTCGTCGCCCGACCATAAACCTGATTTGGAATATGCATAAACAGATAGGTCACTCTTTGTACTCTTATGCCTGCATTGGCCATCCCCAACATAAATGACATCAGGTAAAAAAGGATATCAACCGTATTGATACTTAATACCGCATAGGCCACTATAGCAACACTAGTCAGGATTATTATAGAAAGAGGGATGTTGATTCTTTTAAAAATTTGGCGGATCGCTATACCGGAAAGTACAGAGCCAATAGCGAAATACATTTTGCCGCTAGCATAGATATCACCACTTTCCATCAAATGGTTTTTTACATAGATGGGTGCTAAAAACATCGTGGTAATAATTGATGCTGCAAATACGGAGTGAGAACCCATACCAAAGACTAATATCTTGAGATTATTGGTCAAATATCGCATACCAGTTTTTAGCCTTTCGAGTATCGGCCCGGTTTCGATTCTTCTTGGAGCAAGCGGGGTATATTTTATTAAAGCGATAAAAATAAAACCCAGGGCATACGTTCCTGCATCCAACGCAAATATCTCATGAATCTGCCAGGCCTCAAATTCCCAGCCTGTTGAAACGGAAAAACCCAATAAATTGAAAATACCATCACTAGAACCTTCCAGCAAAAGAGCGGCACCAGCTCCAGCCAGAATATTGGTTGACTGACCCTGGATTTCAATGTAGGAAGAGATACTCCCGTATTTTTCTTTTTCGCTAATCTCCTGCACAAAGGCATAGAGATTCGGATAATGGATGTTATAATTTGAAAAGGTAAACATAAAAACAAAACCTACCAACCAAAGGTGTAAACCTTCTTGATGAAAACCCCAAGCGCTAACTCCAGCCAATAATAGACCGGAAATTACCGTAATGAACATAAAGATGTGTTTACGATTATACTTATCGACTAAAGTTCCGCCATAGGGAACCCAGAAAAAGCCAAGGACATTGGTCAGAATATAAATAATGCCGAACGTAGTCATCTCATCCTGCATTGCAAAATACCAGGGTATAGCAATCATACTGATACCCTGTGATATTCCCGAAATAGAATTAGCAATAAATAAAAGGATTATGGCGGAAAGGTTTTTCAAATGGTTTTATTCAATAATTTCCATCAAGGTTCGAAAAGCCACATATTTATCTTTATAACGGCTGGCATGATCCGCCTGAAGTGCTTTAGAATGATTTTTTTGGTATTCTAAAAAAGTATCCATGTCTTTACAAAAATATTGTAATGCATAGGTGACTCCTCCATCTTCTTCTTCATGCAATAACTTACAAGTCTTTTGGTCAACAAACAGCCCGGTATTCATCACATCAGGAATATGTGTTTCTTTCATCCATTGAAGCCATTCTGCTTCAAGATCTATCATTATCTTAACGGTTACATTGTATAAAATCATAAGCTGATATTTTGAAAGCGAAAGATACAATTAAAGAGATAAATGAGAGCCGATTTTTTTGTAAGAAAATTAATTAGCAACTTTAAACTTTATAATTTGTACGCTGGCAAAAAATGAAGATTACCCCTCCAGCCCAATCCGGAAGGGGATTAACAGTAAATAATTTTTATAAAAATATACATCACTGAACAAGGCTACAACATCGAA
>JBLHJZ010000307.1:0-6320 GCA_047619515.1 Saprospiraceae bacterium
CATTTTAAAAATCCGAAGAGATGCTATTGAGATGATTGAAATGAGCCCTGATTTTATTTATACAGATAATATTCCTTTATTGCAATCCATATTGAATTAAGAAAATTATGCAAGGTTTTAAACTTTATACACTGCTTTTACTTTTTATTTTTTCTTCCTGTGATACCATCAATCCGGAAGAGGAAATTCCTGCTTATTTGGAAATCCTTCCCTTCACTTATACGAGCTCTGATGGCAGTACTTCCCAGCAAATTACAGATGGCTGGATTTACGTAGGGGGAGAGTACCTTGGCGCTTTTGATTTACCCAAGACTATTCCGGTACTCATGAGTGGCAATCAGGATATCATTATTGACCCAGGCATCAAGGAAAATGGCATCAATTCCTTTCCTAATATCTATCCTTTTTATAAACGATTTTCTGGCTCTATAGATTTAGTGCCCGGAGAGACCGTGAGTATTCAACCTGACACCAGATATGATGATGATTTTATTCATATTATTTTCAATGAGGATTTTAATGGTAGTGAATTCAACAGGTTTGATGAAGAAGATATCGTAAATGATGATAATGATGTAAAAGAAGGCACCCGAAGTGGCTTGATCCAGCTGGATGCGACCACTAAACCTACGGTATCTTTGAGGGGAGAAGCGCTAAATGTATTTCCAACCCAGGGTGATATTGGCTACCTTGAAATGGATTACAAATCTGAATTAACAATATTTGTTGGTGTAATAGGTTTTGATGCTACCGGTAACCAGACCTTTTCAGAATTCACCTATGGCTTGAAGCCAAAAGAGGAATGGAACAAGGTTTATTTTAATTACACTGAATTATTTAGTTTATTGAGGCAACAAAATACGGTAAGCTATCAAATCCAGATTGGTATGCAAATACCGATAGAGAATGGAGAATTTATAATGGAAAATGCCGAAGTTCACCTTGACAATATTAAACTGATCACTTTTTGACCTTTGGATCATCAGCAAAAAACCACACCGTATACTACATGAAGCGTCAGCGAAGAATTGATTTTTTGATATACAGTATCGCTGATTTTATCATGGCGATGTTAGCATGGGCTTTCTTTTTTCTTTACCGGAAAAGAGTGGAGAATGTCGAGATCAGTTGGTCGGCATTACAACAAGACCAAAATTTCTGGCTTGGCATCATCATTATCCCTACAGGCTGGTTATTATTATATTCTCTTTTGGGTAAGTACCGCGATATTTACCGGCTTTCGAGACTGGCTACGCTGGCCCGTACCTTTTTTCTTACTTTCCTCGGGGTATTCTTTTTGTTTTTCACCTTAATACTGGATGATTTCGTCAGGGATTACCACACCTATTACCAATCATTCATTACCCTCTTTTCGCTTCATTTTTCGTTAACTATTTTTTCAAGGATGATCCTGTTGACCCGGGCAAGTATAAGATTGAAATCAGGACTGGTAAATTATAATACGATCGTTGTCGGTGGAGATAAAAAAGCGGTAACCTTGTACGAGGATATTATCAGTCGAAAGAAAAGCTTGGGTTACCATTTCGTAGGCTTTGTAGATGCTAATGGGAATAGTGAAAAACCGCTTTCAAAATATATCCCCAATCTCGGTAATATCCAGAATCTCAATGAGATAATAAAGAAGGAAGGCATAGAAGAAGTGATCATTGCCATTGAAAATACCGAACACAGCAAATTGCGAAATATACTTAGTACCCTTTTTGATTTTGATGATAAAGTATTGGTAAAAATCATTCCGGATATGTATGACATCCTTCTTGGAAATGTCAAGATGAACCAGGTATTCGGAGCCGTACTGATTGAAATTAAGCAGGATTTGATGCCCCGGTGGCAACAGTTGATAAAGCGGCTGATGGACATTGCCGTGAGCGGCGTGTTTATGATTTTATTATTCCCTATTTTGATATATGTGCTTATCCGGGTGAGATTATCTTCAACAGGGCCGATCTTTTTCAAACAGGAAAGAGTTGGTTTAAATGGAAAACCCTTCAATATTTATAAATTCAGATCAATGTACACTGATGCGGAATCTAAGGGCCCTCAACTTTCTCAAGGCGATGATGACCGGATTACTGCCTGGGGTAAAATAATGCGTAAATGGCGGCTGGATGAGCTACCTCAGTTTTGGAACGTGATCAAAGGAGAAATGTCCCTGGTAGGGCCGAGACCCGAGCGCCAGTATTTTATTGATAAGCTGGTAAAAAGAGCTCCTCATTATAAGCAGTTGCTCAAAGTACAGCCGGGAATCACTTCCTGGGGACAAGTGAAATATGGCTATGCTTCCAACCTTGATGAAATGCTGCAAAGGCTTAAGTTTGATATTTTGTATATTGAAAATATGTCTTTGGCTTTGGACTTTAAAATTTTGTTTTACACCATTTTAGTATTATTGCAGGGGAAAGGAAAATAAAACAATGACCTCTAATTATGTTTGGAAATTACAAAGAAGAAATAGTCCATAGAAAAGCTATCATAAGCTTATTGATAAAAATGACCGCCGCTGACGGGCAGGTCAAAGAAGTAGAAGAAAAGCTTACCAGCGATGTGGCCCGACAGTTGGGATTGAGCACCGAAGATATCGAAGAAGTCACCACTTATCCGGAAAAGTATGAGATGAAACCGCCACCGCCGGAACAGGATCGGATGTCCATCTTATACTACCTGTTATTTACGATGGCCGTCGATGGCCAAATCCAGGAAGACGAAGAACGGATGTGCTATAAAACTGGATTGCGCCTTGGTTTTAATGAGCATATGACCAGGGACTTGATCAATGTCATGAAAAAATTCCTCAATAAGGAAATCCCGCAGGATGCGCTTCTGAATGAGATTAAGAAACATATGAATTGAAACAGAGGTGAGGGGTGAGGAAGTGAGGGGTGAGTGCCGCTCTAATTGAATTAACATGGAGACTATTTTTTTCTGCGTTTCTCCTTTCCTCTGCGGCAAATTATTAAAAACCGCAGAGAAAAGAAGGGACGCAGAGAGGGTGCAGGGATTAAACTTTTTCAATAATCATAGCTGACGCTCCCCCACCCCCATTACAAATAGCAGCCAATCCAACGCTACCATTTTTTTGATGAAGGACATTATTTAAGGTCGTGATAATACGAGCCCCCGAAGCACCAAGAGGATGACCTAGCGCTACCGCTCCACCATGCACATTGACTTTATTTTCTTTAAGTTTCATATCCCTGTTGAAAGCCATTGTCACCACAGCGAAAGCCTCATTAACTTCGAAAAAATCGATATCCGTCTTTTTCATACCCGCCATTTTCAGGGCTTTTTTAGCAGCCAGAGGTGGCGTAGTGGTAAACCACTCAGGAGCCTGTGCTGCATCAGCAAAAGCGAGAATTTTTGCGACCGGTTTTAGTTTATATTTCTTAACTGCTGCTTCACTGGCAAGGATCAATACAGACGCGCCGTCATTGATCGTAGAGGCATTGGCGGCAGTGACAGTACCGTCTTTATTGAAAGCCGGGCGTAATGCGGGGATTTTATCGAAATTTACTTTTTTATATTCCTCGTCTTCTGTCATCAGAATCGGGTCGCCTTTCCGTTGCGGGATACTCACCGGTACAATCTCTGCTCCCATTGCCCCACTCGTAGTAGCTTCCGCTGCCCGTTGGTAGGACTGTATCGCAAACGCATCCTGCTCTTCTCTGGTGATCCCGTATTTGGCAGCCGTATTATCCGCGCAGACGCCCATCGCCATCTGGCCATAAGCATCCATCAAGCCATCATGGTAAAGGCCGTCGATCAATTGGCCATTGCCATATTTATAGCCCCAGCGGGCATTCGGAATATAAAAAGGAATATTGGACATACATTCCATTCCTCCGGATACCACGATTTCATTCTGGCCGAGCATAATACTCTGGGCACCAAACATGACGGCTTTCATCCCGGAAGCACAAACCTTATTGATGGTCGTACAAGGTACACTTTCAGGGATTCCTGCGCCGATCGCTGCCTGACGTGCCGGTGCTTGTCCGAGACCTGCAGAAACGACATTTCCCATAAAGACTTCATCGACTTTGGCTTTGTTCACTTTAGCACTTTTCAAGGCGCCTTCGATAGCGATCGTTCCTAGCTGAACAGCGGTGAATTTTGATAAGCTTCCGCCAAAACTTCCCATTGGGGTTCGTACTGCGGATACAATATAGACTGGTTTCATTTTTTGACTTTATTTGGTTAAAATAATTAGATGATATTGGTGCTGCAAAAGTACAAAATTTGGTTGGTGTTTGTAAATTTACGGGTGGAGATTTTACATTAGCACGCATTAGAGTGGCCGTTTCACTTTTGGTCAGCGATCCGCTTTAGCGGGGACCATGGGCTGACATCTAATTCCGGAAAAGCGACTATTTAAGCGTTCTAATATAATTGACAATAAGCCAAACATCCTCCTCATCGGGTATCTTTTTCTTAAATCCCGGCATATCGTCCCTGCCTTCTCTTGTTTTGTAAAAAAGGGAGCCATCTGTTTGTTTTTGAAAGGAAGGGAGCGTAAAATCGCCACTTGGGGTATCGAGCTGTTTGGCTTTCGACCCATCGCCCAGTCCTTTTTTTCCATGGCAGGAAGTACAATGCTTTTTGTACAATGATTTTCCTGTGCTGAGTGATGCCACATCGTCTTTATAAGGATTTATCTTGTTTTTGTGTTTTGCCGGGACAACCCAACTGTCCTTTGCAGTTTCGGGCACTTTGGGCTCCACCTTGGGAGGCTGGGTATCCTTTATGGCAGGTTTAATAACGATAGGCGCTTCGGGTTCTTCCAGGATAGGTTCGGGTTCTAGTTCTGGCTCCGGTGGTGTTATAATTTCCGGCTCTTCCTTTTCAGCCACCTCTTTTGTTGGACTTACCGGATCACTTTTGGGCGGTTCGACGATAGTAGTAGTTTTATTGGTTTCGAGTGTTGGAGGTTTAGTCGTTTCGGCCGTTTCGTTTATGGTTGGTTTTGAATTGGCCTTGTTTATTTCGGAAGATCTAAGGTCATTATTTGTGGTGCTTGTTTTATTTGTTGATGGTTTTGTCTCTTGATTAATTAGACTATTATCGGCCATCTTTTCTTTTTCCGGAGTTGAGTTTTCAATACTTGAGGTGTCAATCGCGGATACTGGCCGGGAAGGTACGGAAACAATATTTTCAACACTATCTTTAAAAGTAACGCCCTGATCGGTGTTTGCTGTTTTATCCGTATTGGAATCACCACAGCTTTGTAAAATTGAAGTCAGGGCAAGCATAACAAAAAGTGCAAGGGCTATTATTATTTTAATTTTCATTGGTGCTTATTTTATTATAAAAGTTGAAGGATAAACTTTCTTCAACTCAACCTAAGCACAAATATTTATAAATATTAAATAAGGGGGTAATGATTTCCATTGGGGGCTTGATTGATTTTTATCAATTGGTTCGGGTACATTTTCCAACCCACTGCCCTACCCCGCCGGACTCTTAATCACCTTAATCCTACTCGTCGTATCGATCCCACTCAATACCTCGATCAGAATCCCATCAGAAAGACCGACTTTGACA
Organism: Saprospiraceae bacterium; assembly: GCA_047619515.1. Taxonomy (GTDB): domain Bacteria; phylum Bacteroidota; class Bacteroidia; order Chitinophagales; family Saprospiraceae; genus JAHDHW01. The sequence goes on from JBLHJZ010000307.1 coordinate 5,560, forward strand.
TTTCGCTTTTCAAATTGTTGATCACCAATCACAATCTCTACCCAGGTCGAATCCTCTTTGATGACCAGATCCCGTTCTTTGATAGAGACTACAGAATCTCTGCGATCGAGGATAATATCTCCGTTGGCAGAGTAGCCGGCACGAAGAAAAATACCTTCTCTGGGTTTGATAGCTGCCTTTACTTCGAATTTTACGGAACCTTCTTCTACGACACCTTTTGGGGAAATATATTCCAGAACGGCCTTTATTTTTTCATCTTCTAAGGCACCAACTGTAAGTTCAAGCGGCATGCCTTCTTTAAGCTTACCTACATCAGACTCATCTACTTGGCCTTCGAAGATCAGGGAGTTCATATCTGCAACGATAGCGATACTAGTACCTTCGTTGAAATTATTACGCTCAATCACAGAGGTTCCTTCTTCGACCGGAATATCGAGTACCATTCCATCTACGGTGGAGACGACTACATTTGAAACCTGTTTAGAATTTCTTGACGCTCCTTCCCGTAATAAGGCGAGATTGTCTGCTGCTGCATTGAGTTCCTGCTTTTGAATATCGACATCTGATTCAAATTGTTTGAGACTATTGGTAGAGCGGATTTCGGAATTTTCAAACACCGCTTTTTTCAATTCCAGGTCTAATTTAAAGGCATTATAATCCTGTTCTGAAATGACCCCGTCATTGAATAATTCTTTTTGGCGGGTTTCTTCCCGTTTAGCATCTTCATAGGCCAGGCGGGATTCTTCTACGTCGAGTTTACC
>JBLHJZ010000308.1:0-6299 GCA_047619515.1 Saprospiraceae bacterium
GGGCACAAGACAGGAGATTATGAAAAGATAGTTTTTGGGGGCAAAATGGATCCTGAAGATTCTCCGATCGAACTACCCGACCTGATTGGATGGGTAGGAGGACAACCCATCCAAATAGATCCTGATACAAAACTGGCTGTTGGATTTAGTGGATTTAGAGGGTTCAACGATATTGACATTGTTCAGAACGCAGTCCGCAAAGTAATGCTAAAAGCGTAAGCAAATATGGAAGTAGCTATCCAAAACATAGGCCTGCGTTTTATGGCTACACTATTCTTTTTTACATTATAGCCCGTAAAAGGCTCGTCGAACAAGATGAGGATTTTTAAAATGTCATTTAATGAAAAAATATCTTTCTATTTTTACGCTGATTATTTTTTACATTTTTCTTTCAACGACCTCCTGTGAGCAATTGGGAGATCAGAAAGTGGCTTATCTCGCTCATTCCTTACCGACTTCACATCCAGTCCACCAGGGAATGGAAGTTTTTGCAAAAGCAGTACTGGATAAATCCAAAGGAAAATTAGCCGTCAAGATTTTTCCTGATGGACAATTGGGTTCAGAACGGGAAGTCTTAGAATTATTACAAATCGGTAGCATTGCAATGACCAAAGTATCAGCGGCAGCTATGGCAAATTTTGCCCCTGAATATAAAGTGCTGGGCGTACCCTATTTGTTCCGGGATAAAGAACATTTGTTTAAAGTGTTGGAGGGCAAAACAGGGGAAGATATCCTCGAAGCAGGCGCTGAGTATTTATTGCGAGGGCTTTGTTTTTATGACGCTGGTAGCAGAAGTTTTTATACCAAAAACAAACCGATTCGAACGCCTGATGATTTACAAGGTTTAAAAATAAGAGTAATGAATGACCAAATGTCCGTAGATATGGTCAATGAAATGGGTGGCTCCGCAACGCCGATGGCATACGGCGAATTATATACAGCATTACAACAAGGGGTGGTGGATGGAGCCGAAAATAATCCTCCTTCTTTTGTCACCTCCGGGCACTTTGAAGTTTGCAAATATTACACCTTAGATCAACATAGTTCGGTTCCCGATGTGTTGATCATTGGTACAAAATATTGGAAAACCTTAACCGAAGAAGAACAAGGATGGCTAAAAGTGGCAGCTAAAATTTCAGTAACAGCGCAAAAGCAATTCTGGAAAGAAAATGTAGCAGCTTGTATGATAAAGCTAAAAGAAGCGAAGGTAGAAATTATTTATCCCGAGAAAAAGCTGTTTACCGAAAAATCAAAAGCAGTCTTAGAAGAATTTACCAAAGATCCTATAATGAAAAAGTTAGTAAAAGAAATTCAAGCCTTTTAGTTTTTTGTAATAATAAGACAGATGAGCGCTTTAAATAAATGATCAAAACATGACCAAAACATACCAAATTATCAATCGAATAATTGAGTTTTTGCTAGTGTCCATTTTTGTACTTTTGGTGATTGATGTCCTGTGGCAAGTTTTCAGTCGCTACGTCATTGGTCAATCTTATTCCTTTACAGAAGAGTTAGCAAGGTTCGCTTTGATTTGGTTATCAATACTCGGAGCCGCATATTTGAATGGAAGAAGAGATCACTTATCCATGGATTTTTTATTAAGAAAACTAAGTGTCGAACAATTAAAAAAACGGCTGCAAATCATTGAAGCTTTGATGTTTATTTTTGCCTTAGTAGTGATGGTCATTGGTGGGGGCAATTTAGTTTATACCACCTTGTATTTAGGGCAAATTTCTCCAGCACTGCATATTTCTTTGGGCTATGTTTATGCCATCGTCCCAGTTAGCGGATTGTTGATTATGTTTTTTTCTGTTTATAATATTTCTTTTTATAACAAATAAAAACATAGCAAAATAAATAAGCCATGTCTATAGAACTCATCAGTATCCTCCTTTTATTTATTAGCTTTTTTGCGCTCTTGGGCTATGGTGTTCCAGTGGCTTATAGTATTGGAATTTCTACAACTTTGACTATTTTATTGAACATCGCTTTGGTACCTGGCATTACTACGGTCGCTCAGCGTATGACGACGGGCATTGATAGTTTTGCTTTATTGGCCATTCCATTTTTTGTTTTGGCAGGTGACTTAATGAACCACGGTGGTATAGCTAACCGGCTCCTCAATTTTGCAAAATCATTGGTCGGAAGTCTGCCGGGCGGCTTGGCCTATGTCAATATTTTGGCGGCGATGTTGTTTGGCGCAATATCAGGTTCTGCCGTAGCAGCAGCATCGGCAATCGGCTCAGTGATGACAGATCGAATGGAAGGCGAAGGCTATCCCCGGCCTTTTAGTGCAGCCTTAAATATTTCATCATCGACCACAGGATTGCTCATTCCGCCAAGTAATGTTTTGATTGTTTATGCTTTGGCGAGCGGCGGGGCAGCCTCGGTAGCCTCTTTGTTTATTGCAGGGTATATGCCGGGTTTTTTGGTAGGCGTGGCGCTTATGATAGTCACGGCTATTATTGCCAAAAGGAAAAAATTTGCACGAGGGGAACGAGTCTCAGTGAACCAGGTTTTTAAAGATTTTCGACGTGCATTTTTTAGTTTACTGATGTTGGTGATTATTGTCGGAGGAATAGTCAAAGGAGTTTTCACCGCAACAGAAGCAGCGGCAGTAGCTGTTTTTTATGCCTTGGTTTTAGGCTTTGCTTATCGAACCATTTCTACAAAAGATCTACCTGCTATATTATTGAAGAGCGCAAAGACAACAGCGATTGTCATGTTCCTCATTTGTACTTCGATGGCGATGTCCTGGCTTTTTTCTTTTGAAAGTATTCCTCAATTAATGACTAACTTTTTACTGGAAACGGTCAGTAATCCGATGCTGATCTTTTTATTCATTAATTTGACCCTACTGATTGTCGGGACTTTTATGGACATGACTCCTGCTGTATTAATTTTTACCCCCATCTTTTTACCCGTAGTGACTGCTTTGGGAATGGATCCCGTTCATTTTGGAATTATCATGGTGTTGAATCTTTGCATTGGTTTATGTACGCCACCAGTTGGAACGATTCTTTTTGTGGGAGCAGGCGTAGCAAAAATTTCTGTTTCGGAAGTTATTAAACCCTTGATTCCTTTTTTGATTGCGATGATTTTTATATTATTGCTAGTGACTTATTTTGAGGGAATATCTTTGTGGCTGCCGGGCTTGTTTGGCTTGTAATAAAAAAGGTTCTTTGACAAATTCCGTGATTTTGCCACCCCGCGACCTAGCCCTTAAAGGGAAGTCAGCCCACTCCTCCGGGAAAAGAGCAAGGACTTCCCTTCAGGGATCGAGGGTGCGCGAAGGGAAAACGAGGTACCTCTCGGGATTTGTCAAAGAACCTAAAAAAATAGACAATGAAAAAAATAGTAACCTTTGGCGAAATTATGTTGCGTTTAAGCCCTCCTGGCTGGAAACGTTTTTCGCAAGCCAATAGCTTTGATGTCATTTACGGCGGAGGAGAAAGTAACGTGGCAGTATCCTTGGCAAATTATGGTTTGCCCACCGAGTTTATCACCCGCTTACCTGAAAATGATCTCGGTGATTGTGCCCTGATGGAGATGCGAAAACGAGGCGTCGAAACCAAAAACATTCTACGAGGCGGGGAAAGACTAGGCATTTATTTTCTTGAAACCGGCTCCGTCAGCAGAGGAAGTAAAGTCGTTTACGACAGAGCACATTCCTCCATTTCGACCATCGAGAAAGGAATGATTGATTGGAAAAAAATATTTAAAGATACGCAGTGGTTTCATTGGACAGGTATCACTCCCGCAATTTCCCAAAATGCAGCAGATGTTTGTTTGGAAGCAATTAAAATAGCAAATAAAATGGGCATTACCGTTTCCACTGATTTGAATTATCGAAAAAATTTATGGAATTACGGAAAAACGCCTGCGGAAATTATGCCGGAGTTGGTTGCTGGTTGTGATGTGATTCTAGGCAACGAAGAAGATGCAGAAAAACACTTCGATATTCATCCGGGCGAAGTGGATGTGACGCGGGGAGATACCATGAATGCGCAGGCTTACCTTTCCGTTTGTCAGCAATTAATGGAACGGTTTCCACGCTGCAAAAAAGTGATTATCACCTTGAGGGGCTCGATTTCTGCATCACATAATTCCTGGTCTGGAATTTTGTATGATGGAAAAAAAATGTACGAAGCACCGACTTACCAAATCACACACATCGTGGACAGAGTCGGCGGTGGCGATAGTTTTATGGGAGGCTTGATTTATGGTTTGATAAAATATAAAAAAAGCACTCAAAAGGCACTTAACTTTGCGGTGGCGGCATCTTGCCTTAAGCATACCATCTTTGGAGATGCCAACCTGGTAACAGTAGATGAAGTTGAAAAATTGATGGGCGGTGATGCCAGTGGAAGAGTGGCCAGATAGTTTAAGATATTATGTTATGAATAATTTTTCAAACAATGACATTCGAATTTATTTTAATAAAGTTGTCAGGAGGTCAGGTAGTCAAGGTCTTGACAACTTGACCTCCTGACAACTTACAACTTACAACATCTATGGCAAAATTTACAAGAATTCAAGTAGCACAAACCATGGCCCAAACAGGAATGGTTCCTCTTTTTTATCACGCTGATATGGAGGTGAGTAAAAACATATTAACGGCTTGCTATCGAGGTGGTGCGCGATTAATGGAATTTACGAATCGGGGAGATTTCGCACATGAAATCTTTTGCGAATTAAGTAAATTTTGTTTAAAAGAATTACCAGAGATGATCCTTGGGGTGGGTTCAGTGACCAATGCGGGAACAGCGTCCTTATATTTGCAACTGGGAGCCAACTTTGTGGTAACGCCAGTTTTACGAGAGGACATCGCGATTATTTGTAATCGAAAAAAAGTGCTGTGGTCACCCGGTTGCGGAACGCTGTCGGAGATTTGCCGAGCCGAAGAATTGGGTTGCGAAATAGTAAAATTATTCCCTGGAGACATTTATGGTCCTGCCTTTGTGAAAGCAATTAAAGGGCCGCAGCCCTGGACGAGTATTATGCCGACCGGCGGTGTTTCTCCAACAAAAGAAAATTTAAAAGCTTGGTTTGATGCCGGTGCCACCTGTGTCGGAATGGGTTCTCAACTAATTTCTAAAGGAATCATAGCAGAGAAAAATTACAAATTATTAGAAGATAATACGCGGACAGCTTTGGCGATTATTCAGAATTTGAAGTCTTGAGTTCTTATTTCGGATCTCCGCTACCGGTTAATTGACATTGTTCTTACCCACCATTTAATGAACAGATGATCCTGTTCCACAATATTGTTCAAATACTATTAAGTGGCTTTAATTTTGCAACCCTTCTAGTTCATAATTTAATTTCAATTTCTTTACTAAATCTATTTCAACATTTATATGAAGTCATTTTATCCAATTCCGAAGCGTTGTTTTTTCGCAATAGTATTAAGTTTTTTTTTGTTACACTCAAGCTTTGCCCAACTAAGAGATTACCAAAACGTAGTCACTAAATGTTACACTGGTCCAGCACTAAGTGTTAATAACACCATGGGTACTATTGTAGGAAATGTCAATTTTGCTTCTGGAATAGATATACCAGTAGGACACAAGGTTGTCGATGTCATCGTTGAGGTGGTATGGTCAAAAAGCACAGTAGAGAGTTGTTCTGATGTAGCAGGAGCTATAGATTTAGGTGAAGTAGGCTTCAAAATACAAGGCCCTACTGGTGGATCTCGTTATCTAGCGGCATCTGCTGCTACAGGCGGTTTTGCTAGTCCCCCAACATCAGCTAGCTTTTCAGGTAATACTAATGTACTCAACGACACAATTGTATTCAGGCATGAATTCCCATCGCTTTTGCCAGCTACGTTGCCAGTTGCTGGTCGAGATACCGTTTCAGCTAATAGCGAAGAGCTAGATTTTTATTGGGGGTATGAACCCTATGGAGACTGGTCTTTATTAGCCATTGATGATGCGCCTGTTGGTCCTAATTTATGTATTAATCAATATTGCATTACTTTAATTACTTGCGCATTTTCAGAACTCTATGCAGGTTGTAAAGCTAACCCGACTATTGCTTTAGATGCTTATGGAGTTCACACCTTTGAATTTTCTGACTTAGATAGCCTTTCAGATGTTTCGTGTATTACAAGTGCTATAACTTTTTCTCCGGCTAATGTTAATTGTTCAAACATAGGTACTCCAGTTGTTGTTACAATGACAATTAGGGACCATTTGGACAGCGTTAGTAGTTGTGTTAGCATGGTCAACCTTATAGATGCTACACCTCCATTAATGTTGTGCCAAAACATCAACACCTACTTAGATGGCTCTGGA
>JBLHJZ010000309.1:0-6296 GCA_047619515.1 Saprospiraceae bacterium
CCACAAAAGTCATTCAAAACTATTGAATCACAATTTTCCTTGTCACCTGCGCCTGATCAGTCTGGATTTGCAATAAATAGACCCCAGCCTGGTAGTTTGACAAATCAAATTCAAAAGCACCGGTCGAATGATTGAAAGTTTTTGATTGTAATAATCGACCATCTACACTCATTACCTGGATATTTGTACTGCTATTATTTGTACTATTCATTTGGAGTACAAAAACACCATCGGTCGGGTTGGGAGTAATGGAAATTTTTAAACCCTCCTCAAAATCATTTGTCGCAATAATATCGCCTTCAAAAATCACGGTAGTCGCTTCGTCACAAAATTGATCAGTCCCATTGGCGTTTACACAGGCAATATTAGTAATGGAATAAAAGTCGCCATAAAATTGAATGTTATCAATATACCAGCCATTGCCACCGACAAAACCATCACATCCTAAGCGGAAACGGATCAGAAGATCATCATTATTATAGTTGGAAAGATCGATAACGGTCTGGATGTAGCCTCCGCTATTTCCGTTAAAGGCAGGTCGGCCGCTGATCGGGCTGGCAGGATTGACCTGAAGGTTTCCATTATATCCATTTTGAATCATATCATTCCCTAAATCATTCCAGAAAGCTCCGCCATCAGTCGAAACTTCCACTACACCCCCATCCCAGGAAGCTTCTGTGTCATACCAATGCCAGAAAACCAGGGACGGATTATCACCTTCCAGAGAAATGGGAACTGCCAGTTCCAGGTATTGATCACATGCACTGGTGATATCTTCTGCAAACCAGGCGAAATCTCCTTCATAACTATTATTATTGACTTCCCAATTAGCAGCGCCAACGGCACTTGAAACAGTCCAGTTGTCTTCCCCACTTTCAACATCATCTTCCAGTTCAGTATAGGAGAAAGGCGCATTATCAACCACCAATTGATAAGTACAGGTGATCGACGTTCCTGTTGCCAAATCCCCTACATCAATCGTCAATACCCCATTATCAACCGTTGCATTCGCGCAAGTCAGCGAACCTTCCACATAGGAAGTACCTGCAGGGAATACATCGCTAATCTCAATATCACTAATTAAGCTCGGAAGGTTGTTGATGATTTCTAAAGAGTAGGTAATCGTTTCGCCGGCGAATATTTCGCCAACTGCTGTTTTGATAACCTGGACAGGTGTACAAAAAGGAGGCGTATCAAAAGCTTCATTTCCTCCTGGGCTGGCACTAAAACCTAAGCCTCTTCTTGCAAAAGTTTTCCAGATTAAACATTTGTTTACACCGTCATAATTAGCTTCATCAGCAGCCAGAATCGCATTTCTGGAATCGATAAAATTAGGATCGCAAGGTTGTAGTTTTAAACCGTCCAATACCAATTGCATGGTCATATTATTTCCACCTGTTCCGTTATATAAATCATTATCAAATCCATATTCATCAACCATATCCCAGTACAAATCCCAAATCATCACACACCATACCGAGCCTACGCCATGAGGTACCGCCACACCGGGGACATCACCATAGGTATGCGGATCAATCGCCATATCGCGGCTATAAGGAAAAGGTCTGATACCATTACCGTTTACAGGTTCATCAAGCGCATAGGTTCCAATACCCCTACCTTCTGCTGCGGTATTCGTTTCATTGGTCGTCATCACTAAAGCGAACCAGTCACTCCAGCCTTCTCCCGCCTGCTCCTGACCGGATAGGCAGCCACCCATCGAAGGGCCACCAGTCAATCGGATAGAAATACCATGTGTATACTCATGAACGATGATACCATTATCCACATCGCCATCGAGACCCGATGGCCCGGGCAATGGAATAACTATATCTCCCTGCCCAAATTCTACCATAAGGCCCGGCAAGGCCGGTTTTAGTAAATTGCAATCTTCCAAAGAAATCATCACAGCCGGGATAGTCACCAGATTCCCATCCGTTCCGGGAGGCATTCCCTGAGCACCACCAGCCTCATTATTACAAATAATTACAGCGATCGCACCTTCGTTTTCCGCTTTTAGTACTTTGACGCCAAATTGGCAATCCCCACGATCAATCATAGCAATCTTTCCACTAAAATCTGCGCCATTGATAATAGCCTCGCAGGCGTCCGAGCTAATACCCATACCACCCATACCATCATCTACCAGTACGACCTCGCTTATAATCGGAGGATCCGGCAGCGCCCCACCAAATCCGCCTTGAATCATTTCATAATTACCAACTACATTTGGTGGATCAGTTACGATTAATTCAATGGGGCTGCCTTGAGGAAGAGGGTCATCCGTCCAAATATACATTTGCATCCGAGCACCTGAACCGTCCTCGCCCGTTCCGAAATTAGCATTATTGGTGCCACTACCGTCCAATGCTTCTGCACGGACATAGTCTCCGTCTAATCCACCATTGCCATAGTTGTTTTCCTGAAAATTCCCCGATGCTTCGTCAAATCCATATTGATACCAGAGATCGTGGAGGATATTATTCCAATAAAAAAGATTGGTAACGGCAGGATCAATTTGTGTGTAGGGTAAAGCCGTCGAAAGATCCAGCGGAAAATCAAAATCCAAAGAAGCTCCTCCATCCGGTTCATCGCCTAATGAAATATTAATGTTAAAAACATCATGATACGCATGCACATTATTTCCACGGGTAATCGTGAACTCCGGCCCATTTGCGCCATCTGTATCGTGCCAGCCAAAAGGTGATGCACTTACATTTGCAGGAGAACTTACCAATTCTCTGTTGCCATGATTCGGGCTTTGTACAGGCATTGGGAATACATTATAGGAGTTGGCCTCAACTGGCTGATTGGCGCTAGCTGCGGGAGGCATATTATTTTTCAAAATTGGGTGGTCATGACCGTAGGCGGTACAGTTCTCCTCTGGTTTATTAAAATTACAATGGATGACCTGATCATGGTGAGTCAGCATTTCGCCTGAGTGCGCATCAATTCTGGCATTCCACCAATGTTGGGCGCCTAATTCATACAATTGTACCATCCAGGCCAGTCGAACAGATTTATTATCCATTTTTTGGTACACCAATTTTACACTTACCGGATCTAAGGCTATATCTGCCTGATCAAAAATAAAATGTTGATCACTAATCTGTGATTGCAAACGAATAGACATATCCGATTTGATATCGAATCTATCTATGACTTTTTGAAGGGCAACGACAGGAGTAATGGCAGGACTGCTCCCGTTCACCTTTTCCTGCAAAGAAGGGATAAAACGATTACCTATATTCAGTACTTTGCCATCAGGCAAAATATTGATATTAATAATCGCATTGAGTACTTTTATATTTTGGTGTTCCTGATTTAAATAAATATGGGTCACCCCATTATGAGTAGAGGTGTACAGGTCACTGACCTGATAGTGGCGGATATCTTCACCTGTCAATCGCAGATCTTCCCGATTTTGCTCAATATACCTCAAAGCGACATCCAGCGGAGATTGTTGTTGGGCAAAACTCAATCCCGGTATCTGAAAAAGGACTGCGAAGAGCAAGCAGCGAGTAAAGGTGTTCTTTAAATTCATCGTTAGTTATTTTTTTTGATAATTTGATTCGACAACAAAATAAGGAAACAATAGATAACAACATGGAAGATGTTTGATATTGTTTGTGGAGCGACCTTGAAAGGGGCGTACTTTTCTTTACTCTACATCGTTCGTCTGGCCGATGTAATAGGGATCTTTGCTTTTTGAATAAAGGATGTAGGCATAAAACATTATGTAAATAAATTGTTATTAACAAAGTAAGAAAAAAGAGTTCTATAATTAGAACTCTTTTTGTGGTACCTCCAGGAATCGAACCAGGGACACATGGATTTTCAGTCCATTGCTCTACCGACTGAGCTAAGGTACCTCCTTTATTTATGACCCACTATTTGGGAATAGAATCCCATCTTGTTGGGATTTTTTAGTTCATTTAAACGCTTTCGGGGTAAAACTTAACTACCTCTTATTCTTCAACTTCCAATTTACCGCAGAATCGAATCCCGACGCGTCGGGAATTTTCAGTCCATCATATTTCTATTAGGACCGAGCTAAGGTGCCTCCTGTTTTCTTAGCGAGTGCAAATTTATATTCTTTTTTCTTATTCCACAAGGCAAAACCAATGATTTTTAAAATTAAATTTGCAGCGGATAAATAAAACCTAAGTTTATTGGGTTCAAAGTGAAATCATTTGGGGAGTCTTAGTTATCTCACACCTGTCCAGACGGAGCCGTATGGCAAGGATCGTCGGATAACGAAAATAGTAGTCAGACGGCTTTTCAAGCGTCAGACAACTATCTAGAACTTCAAAAGGGCAAATGAAATCATTAATAGCCCTATTTTTAATATCTTGTAAAAAAAAGAGTATGCTGTCAAGGATTCTGATAATACCACTTGCGATCATAGCGCTGATCTGTCTCTATTTGGCCTGGGAAAATCAACTATCCCCGATATACATTGTCCCCTGTGTGGTTATGGCTGCTATCATTTTGATATTCAGTCCTCAGATTGATTGGTGGTGGGCAGTTCGTAATCCGCCTCCGGTAGACCCTATGCTGGAGGGGTTTCTTCGAAAATTCTTCCCTTATTATACCCAATTGTCCCTTTCGGATAAAAAATACTTTATGGATCGGGTTAGCCTTTACCTGATCGCCACAGAATTTATCCCGATGGTCATGGAACATGTACCGGAAGATATAAAAGGTATGATTGCTGCAAATGTGGTGATGTTGACCTTTGGACAGGAGGATTATCGGCTAGCTCAATTTGAGAAAATAGTACTCTATCCTCATCCTTTCCCTTCTCCTCAATATCGGGAAATCGTCCATAGTACCGAGCATTTCGAGGAAGATGGCGTGCTATTATTTTCTTTGGAGCAATTGATTCCGGGAATAACACAGAAAACAAAGTACTATAATATCGCTCTCCATGAATATGCAAAAATATTCATGCTACTTAATAAAGATTTACCCTATCCGAAGTTTGATGATAGTATCTGGGAAAACCTAAGCCAAATTAGCGGGTTTAACACAGCGACTGTAAAAAATTATATTGGTTTGCCCGTTATGGAACCACTTCCAGTGAGTATCAATTATTTTTTTACTTTCCCTCAAAAATTTCAGCAGGTACTCCCGGATATCTATGATACGTACTCCCGCATTTTTAATCAAAACCCGGTGAATGGCAATACTCCGGTAGTGGATGTGAGGAAACAAAGAAAACAAAAGGTCAAAGGTTAAAGGTCAGGGTGTTCCTGACCTTTGCCCCTTGTATATCCTTTTCTATTTTTCTTCCGGCTTAACGTTTCCTTCTTCCGTTTTCAAATCCTTTACAGCATCCTCTACCTCTTTGGTTGCTTTTTTCAACTTTTTAAGCTCTTTGGCTCGATCCTCTTCCGAACCATTAGTGGCGGGTTTGGGTTTCGTAGGCGGAGCAGATTCTTTTGAAGCCACCGTCTCTTTACCCTCCGATGCTCTATTAAAAGTCAGCCCTTTGCTGTCTGTACTAATGTAGATGGTATCCTCGGCCGTGAAAGTTCCGGAAAGTACTAGTTTGGAAAGTTCGTTAATTATTTCTTTTTGTAAAACCCGCTTCAATGGACGAGCGCCAAACTGCGGATCATAGCCCAAGTCAGCAATTAATGTTTTAGCTTTTTCATCAAGTTCGAGAATGATACCTTGCTTTGCCAGCATCTTCCTCGTTTTCTTGAGCAAAAGCTCCAATATTTGCTTGATCTCCTCTTTACTCAGAGGCAAGAACATAATCTGCTCATCGATACGATTTAAAAACTCGGGGCGCAGGGTTTCTTTTAAAAGGTCGAAAACTTCGCTCTTCGTCGTTTCTATAATCTCTCCTTTATGTTTGTCACCAAGAGCATCAAGGTCTTCAAAATTTTCGAGGATCGTCTCTGCTCCCATATTGGAAGTCATGATGATAATGGTGTTTTTAAAATTCGCTACCCGTCCCCTGTTATCTGTCAAGCGGCCATCATCCAGTACCTGAAGCAAAATATTGAAAGTATCAGGATGCGCTTTTTCAATTTCATCGAGGAGAATAATAGAATAAGGTTTTCTTCTCACCGCTTCCGTAAGTTGCCCACCTTCATCATATCCTACATAACCGGGAGGCGCTCCTACCAATCTGGATACAGCGTGTCGCTCCTGGTATTCACTCATATCAATCCTGGTAATCGCGTTTTCATCATTAAAAAGCACAAGGGCAAGAGATTTAGCTAATTCCGTTTTACCCACACCCGTTGGCCCAAGGAAGATAAAAGAACCGATCGGTCGATTGG
>JBLHJZ010000310.1:0-6274 GCA_047619515.1 Saprospiraceae bacterium
TTTATTGGGGCTTATTCCTTTATCGCCTTTTTCAGGATTATTTTTTAGCGGGTTATTTTTTTCAAGAGGAATAGCAGCCTTATCCGTTAAGTCATTCGGCGCAAGCAATTCTTTTTTAGCATTTGAAGTACTTTCTTTTGGTTTGGCGTTTTCTGCTTTTGGCGATTTTTCTAAAGATTCTTTTTTGTCATTATTTAAAGAAGCTGCTGAATTTTTATCTTCTTTCTTTATAATAGGTTCCTTATTACTATTTAAATTTTCATTTTCTGAGTCGATGGATTGCTTTTTAGAAGTATTTTGCTCGACTAAAGATGGATTGGTCAAACCTTTATCACTCTTTTGATTTAAAACCCTATCCTCCACAGGAGTGATTTCTTGTTCACCCTTTTCCTTTTTATTGGATGAGAAATAAAAAACACCAGCAATCATTAAGATTAGTGCCAGTACGCCAATCCCCCCGTATTTCCACCATATAATACCTTTGTCAGTACCATCAACGGGGTGGATAGCCTCCTCAACCTTCTCCCATACCTGCTCAGACGGAACATCCCAGCCATCCGCTGCGGGAAGGTCTGACTGCTCATCAAAAGCATCTTTGAAGAAATCCTCTATATTGTCTTTATGTAGATCTTCAGCCATATGTGTTTTTTAATAATGCTTGCTATTTAGTATTTGAATCACTCACTCCTCACTTCTCTCCTCTGAAGTATATTTCTCAACGAAGCTTTCGCTTTCGATAATTGTGACTTCGAGGTGTTTATATTAATATTCAACATTTCCCCAATCTCTTTATGCGAATACCCATCAATCACGTATAAATTAAAAACGGTTCGATATCCAACCGGTAAATTTTGAATCAACTTTGTCAAGGCCTGTGTATTCAGGTTCGTAGTTGCCATTTCATCAGTTTGATGCTCATTCGAAATATGTTCTAATTCTACGGAGTGTTGAAACTTCTTATTCTTTCGAATATGCTGAAGAGCAACATTGACCACCACTTTCCTCATCCATCCTCCTAATGGCCCCTGAAAACTAAACTGGTGTAAATCTGAGAATATCTTTATAAACCCATCTTGCAACATATCCTCCGCTTCCATCCGGTCTTTGGCATATCTCAGACATACTCTAAATAAGGATACCTTGTACTGTTCGTACAAAGCTTTTTGACAGTTGCTTTCTCCTTTTAAGCAACCCTCAAACAGGTCTTTTTCTGATAATGTCAAATTTTCATTTACGTTTTCCTTATTCATTGGTGCAGAAATGATAGTAAAGGTTGCCTGGTATAATTATCTTTTTTGGTGTATTTCAACAGGCTTTGACTCAGGATATTTACTTTGGTTTAAAATTACGATTAAATTTTAACAAAGATTCGAATCTGGAAATAGATGCGTGGCAATCGCAAGAATAGCTTCAATTCTTTGAATTACAGGTTTGTGATCGACCTACGGTCTTATGGATTCGCTCCGAAGCGACCCCATAAGACCGTAGGTCGATCACTCATCACATGGTAAGCGATCACCTTTTCTAGGTTGAGCTTTTCTTGGAATTGCCAGAAAGTAGGCGTTAAGGGACAGAATGGCCTCCATGAACAACATCATTAGGAAAAATAGCTAAGATAATATCAATTTTTGCTTAAAAAATCGGAGTATTTTTACCCGAATTATAAGAATATTGTGAGCGTATGAAAAAAACATTCTTTTGCATTGACGGCCATACTTGTGGCAACCCGGTTAGACTGGTCGCTGGTGGAGGACCAATGCTGGTCGGTGATAGCATGATGGAAAAAAGGCGCCATTTTCTGACGGAGTTCGATTGGATTCGGAAAGGACTGATGTTCGAACCGCGAGGTCACGATATGATGTCTGGGAGTATTTTATATCCACCTCATGATCCGAAAAATGATATTGGCGTTCTTTTTATTGAAACGAGTGGATGCTTGCCGATGTGCGGACATGGAACCATCGGAACAGTGACCATAGCATTGGAAGAAGGATTAATCATACCCCGGACTCCTGGAAAGCTTCGCCTCGAAACACCTGCTGGCCTGGTAGCCATAGAATACCAACAGGAAGGTTCAAAAGTAAAATCCGTTAAATTAACGAATATAGCCTCCTTCCTGCATAGTGAAAATTTAAGGGTAGAATGCCCCGACCTGGGTACCTTAAAAGTAGACGTTGCCTACGGCGGAAACTTCTATGCCATCGTCGATCCACAGCCTAATTTTGCGGGTTTGGAAAATTATACGGCAGGTGACCTCATTCGCTGGAGTCCCATTATCAGGGATCGGCTCAATGCGCAGTATAGTTTCGTTCATCCTGAAAATGAAAACATCAAAGGCCTGAGTCATTTGCTTTGGACTGGTGCGACAATTTCCCCGGAAGCTGATGGCCGAAATGCCGTTTTTTATGGGGATAAAGCCATTGATCGTTCGCCATGTGGCACCGGTACTTCTGCTCGTATGGCACAATGGGCGGCCAGGGGAAAATTAAAGGAAGGAGATACCTTTATCCACGAAAGTATTATTGGCAGTAAATTTACCGGAAAGGTAGAAGCAATAACGAAGTGCGGCAACTATGATGCGATTATCCCCAGTATCGAAGGCTGGGCAAAAATCACTGGCTATAATACCATTATCATTGACGATGACGATCCTTATGCTTTTGGTTTTTTAGTGAAATAATGCTCTTTCAAGTTTGATCCGGCTTTATGCCGGTTTAACTTGGAAGCCAGCTATAAAGACAAGTTTTTAACTTGTCCCCGTTAAATGGTCATAACTTAAATTAAAAAAAAACAGGCAAAACCTCTTTGTGATCTTTGAGCCTTCTTTGAGTACTCCGTGTCCAAACCTGTAGGGAGTCTATCGAAGTAAAAATAAAAGAAAAATGAAAATACATATAATCGGTGGCGGCATCATCGGACTCTGTTCCGCTTACTATCTTAATGAAGCGGGAATAGACGTCGAAGTCATTGACCAATCCGATTTATCAGAAGGTTGTTCATTCGGGAATGCAGGGATGATCGTTCCCAGTCACTTTACGCCGCTGGCAACACCGGGGATTATCACCAAAGGTATTCGCTGGATGTTCAATCCCAAAAGTCCGTTTTATATCAAGCCAAGGATAAGCCTGGAGCTGGGACAGTGGCTTTGGCAGTTTCACAAATCTTGTAATAGAAAAAAAGTGGCAGCAGCTATTCCTGCGTTGAAGGACTTAAGTCTTTTTAGTAAAAAACTATATCAAGATCTGGCCCAAAATCCGGACTTAAATTTCAATTACGAAGAGGAGGGGTTGATGATGCTTTTTAAAAATCCGAAAACACAACAAGCTGAAATTGAAATAGCAGAGAAAGCCAATGACATGGGAATCGAGGCCCGTATCCTGACGGCAGATCAAGTCAAAACTTATGAAACCGGAACAAAAACCAATGTGATTGGAGGGGTGTTTTACCCCGGCGATGCGCATTTGCATCCCAATGTATTGATGAGTCAAATGATCAGTTATCTAAAAAAACGTGGGGTCTGCTTTCGCGGGAATACTACCGTGACTGGGTTTGATTATGATAATGAAAAAATAAAAAACATAAAAACCGAAACCGGAGAAAAGATCAAAGTAGTGCATTTGATTGTCGCTGGTGGATCCTGGACAGCCAAAATTTTAAAATTCCTGGGGATCAAAATACTTTTACAAGATGGCAAAGGTTATTCCGTCACTTTGAAAGACCAACCGGAAAGACCTAAGATACCGAGTATTTTGACGGAAGCTAAAGTAGCGATAACACCGATGGGGACAGATCTTAGAATCGGTGGAACCCTGGAGATCAGCAATTTTTCTTCCCGGATCAATAAAAAAAGAGTCCAGGGCTTTCTGGAATCCGTACCCAAGTACTATCCGGATTTACAAGCTTCCATGCCCGATGAAAAATTAATCTGGCATGGCTTCCGTCCTTGTTCGCCCGATGGTTTGCCCTATATCGGCGCTTCACAAAAATTTAAAAACCTAACTATCGCAAGCGGCCATGCCATGATGGGACTGAGTCTGGGGCCTGCTACGGGAAAGCTAATTGCCGAAATTATTCAGAATCAATCCCCTTCTGTAGAAATTCATCTTTTTGATCCCCATCGTTTTTAAAATTTTATGTACTTTACAAATTGAAAAAATATTTGCAACCTTAAATCTTCATTTTAAATACAATAAATGTTTTCAGCAGCAACCTATACAAAACGACGACAGGCACTTAAAGAAAAATTAGGCTCAGGAGTAGTACTCTTACTCGGTAACGAGGATAGCCCGATGAATTATAAAACGAATACTTACCACTTCAGGCAGGACAGTTCTTTCTTGTATTATTTTGGATTGGATATGCCGCATTTGGTAGGGATCATTGATATAGAAAACAACGAAGAGGTTATTTTTGGCGACGAATTGACCCTGGATGACGTGATTTGGACAGGACCGCAAATCACGATCAATGAATTGGCCTCAAATGTTGGTGTTGCACAAACGATGCCTTATCGAAAGATCGGAAAAGTATTGCATGCTGCTCAGGCACAAAGAAAGACCATTCACTTTTTACCAACCTACCGGGCTGAAAATCAGGTAAAGCTATCTGCTTATTTTGACCTTTCTTATGATGCGGTTCCACAACATGCCTCTGTTAATCTGATTAAAGCTGTCGTTGCACAAAGAGCAATTAAGTCCAATGAAGAGATCGTCGAAATGGAAAAAGCGGTAAATACCAGTAGGATGATGCATGTCGCAGCGATGAGAATGACTCGTCCTGGTATGATCGAACAAGAACTTGTCGGCAAAGTTACTGACATTGCAATTGCCCATGGCGGCAACCTTTCCTATCCGGCGATTATGACCGTCAATGGTCAGACGCTTCACAATCATCATCATCATAATGCCTTGAAAAGTGGGCAAATGGTGCTCGGCGATTTCGGAGCGGAAACAGCGATGCACTATGCAGGAGATATTACCCGGACTTTCCCCGTAGATAAAACTTTTACGGATCGGCAAAAAGATATTTACAATATTGTTTTAAAAGCGGAAGAAGATTGCATCGCAAGCCTTCGCCCTGATTTACCCTACCAGCAAGTACACCTTAATGCCGCGATGATTATCGCAGAAGGATTAAAATCTTTAGGCTTGATGAAAGGCAATGTTGAGGATGCGGTTCGGGCGGGAGCACATGCTTTATTTTTTCCTCATGGCTTGGGACATATGATCGGCCTGGATGTACACGATATGGAAGATCTGGGAGAAGATTATGTAGGGTATAATGAAAACATCAAACGCATCGACCAATTCGGTACTAAATACCTCCGCCTTGGTCGTAAGCTCGAAGCTGGATTTGTACTAACCGTGGAGCCGGGGATTTATTTTATCCCGGAGTTGATTGATCAATGGCACAGTGAAGGCCGGCACAGCGATTTTTTGAATTTCGATAAAATAGCGACCTATAAAGATTTTAGTGGGATACGGCTAGAGGATAATGTATTGATTACGGCGGACGGGCATCGGGTATTGGGAGACCGGATTCCGAAGACGGTGGAGGAAGTGGAAGGGATTAGGAATGAATAATTAGGCATTCAGCTTATAATAAAAGAGGGTGGATATATACAATATTCAAAACTCAAAAATCACCTTTAAAAATAGGGCTACTGTTTATCGGCCACCTTACAAAACCGCAATCTCTTTCTACCTGGTAAACGCTCGTTCAAAAATACGCTCATTCTCCCTATCATCCGTGACGGAAAGTCGCACGGTATGCTGACCGGTAGCTATCTTATCGTCAAAACGATAGGTGAGCAAATCCTTTTTAGCATCATATTCCATCAAAATCCAGTTGCCATCGACAGTTGCCCGGTATTTCAGATCAGTAGCTTTCCCGGTAGTTTTGTAATTGTCTTTTATTTTGAAAGTCATTTTTGAGAAGCCCTTCATATTGGATTTAAAATTGACCGGGATTATTGTCGGCGCTTCCTGATCCACCATGATACAAAAATCTCCGAGATCCCGAACCATTACAGTGAGCTTTCCAGCTTTCCATCGACCACCACAATTTTCCATCTTTTGATCTGTTCCGCAATAAGCAATAAAAGCCTTGCTTCGTAAAGAGTCAGGAAGGTTTTCCGCTTCGATACCCAATTCGTAATACCGATGTACGGGTGTCTTATAATCGTGGATATGATAAACCATAGAATAGACATTCTGGCTGTCATCCCTGGAGCTATGGTACTTCATATACAGATTCTCATAAAAAGTGCCTAATG